>JBDNFZ010000478.1:0-2377 GCA_041689555.1 Opitutaceae bacterium
ACTGAAACCCGAGCAACGCCCGCTGCTGGTTTATAATTCGGGCCGCACGGTGGGCGATATGCGCGCGATCATAGCGCCGCGCCGGTTGCCGGAGCCCGACTACATTATCGGCGGTGTGGGCACGCAGTTGCACGAGTCGCGCGCGAAGGGCGACGTGCCGGAGTTTGGCGCGGAGTTCGGCGAAGGCTGGGATCTCGCGGAGGTCGAGAAGATCGTCGGGGCGACGGCCGGCGTGGAGCGGCAGCCGCCGCAATTCCTGCATCCCTACAAGTTGAGCTGGTATTGGCCGCGCGTCGGTCACACCGCCGTCGATGCGCTGCGGCAGCGACTGGCGGGCGCCGGCCTGCAGGTGAATGTGATTTATTCGAGCCTGCGCGATCTCGACGTGCTGCCGAGCCGCGCGAGCAAGGGGCACGCGCTCGCGTGGCTTTGCAAACGCCTCGATATTCCTTTGGCGGACGTGCTCGTGGCGGGCGACACGGGCAACGACAGCAGTATGTTTCTCCTGCGAGGCGTGCAGGGCATCGTAGTCGAAAACGCGCAGCCCGAGCTGTTCGAGGCAGTGGTGAAGCTCCCGGTTTTCGTGGCGCACAAGATCCACGCCGACGGTGTGCTCGAGGGTCTGCAACACTTCGGGGTGATTCCCGAGGCGCCGCCGCCGCAGCCGTTGCCTCCCGGCGGACGTCCGCGCGCGGCGTGGCAGGGCATGCTCTTCGGCTCGGAGTCGCTGCGATCGCTGGGGGCCAACGATCGCGATCTCATCGTGAACGGCTATGCGCAGGCGTTGATCGCGCTGCGAAAGAACATCACGGCCATGGGTTTCTCGGCGTGTTCGCTTGACGACAACACCGTCACCGGCACCGACGCGAACTACCGCAGCGTCTGGGCGCGCGACGGTTGCTTCGCCGTTGTGCAAACGATCGAGATGACGGAGCCGGATATCCGCGAAGCCCAGCGCGCGACGTTGCGCACGCTGCTTGAGGCCGTCACGCCGAACGGCCAAGTGCCCGGGAATGTGCGTATCGACGACGGCGCGCCGGAATACGCGGGCGTCGGCGGCATCTGTTCCATCGACAGCGGGCTCTGGCTGATCATCGCCGTTTACCACTACGTCACGCACACCGGCGACACCGCGTTGCTCCACGACTACGCGACCCGGCTCCAACGCATCATGGACTGGCTGAGCGCGCACGACAGCAATAACGACGGCCTGATCGAAGTGCCCGAGGCGGGCGACTGGACGGATCTCTTTGGCCGCAGTTATCACGTGCTTTACGACGAGGTGCTCTGGTATCGCGCCAACATCTGCTACGGTCGCCTGCTCGAATACCGGCAGGATTTCGAGCACGCGGCGGATTACTTGCGCCGGGCGCAACACATCGCGGGGAAGATCAACCAATCCTTCTGGCCCACGACGATTGTCGCGCCGGGTGCGGCGGCACATGCGTCTTTTGCCAACCGCCAGTCCTCGCTCGGCGATGCGCAGTATCTTTTGGCGGAGATCACGCCCTTCGGTTTCAACTGGCGCTGCGACGTGCTCGGCAACGTTCTCGCGTTTCTCACCAACGTCATCGACGTCGAGCGCGCGCGCACGGCGTTTCGTTTCATGTGGGGCGTGGGCGTGAACTCGCCGTGGCCCGTGGCGAATCTTTATCCCGTGGTGCAGGCCGGCGATCCCGACTGGCGCGCCTACTACACGGTCAACCTTCTCAATTTGCCGCATCACTATCACAATGGCGGGATCTGGCCGTTCATCGGCGGCTTGTGGGTGCGCTTCATTCATCGTCTCGGTCTTCACGACATCGCGCGCAACGAGCTCGTGAAACTCGCCCAGCTCAACCGTCTCGGGAAAACCCACGAGTGGGAATTCAACGAGTGGGTCCACGGCACCACCGGCCGCCCGATGGGCAAGGCTTACCAGGCATGGTCCGCCGCCGCCTATCTGCGGGCGTGTCAGGAATTGCACCTCGCGCCCGAGGCAATGCGCGACGAGTAGAGCGGGTTGCAGGAGTTGGAGCGCACGGGACGGGGGTTGAAAGTGGCACCGGCGCATTGTTGCCCGCGCGCGAAGCCGCGCGTTGGAGTCACGCGCGTCAGCTTGGGTAGATGTCGCGGCGTAAAGCCGCTCCCACAGCGAAACCCGCGCGCGCTCGGAGGGTCGGGGTTCGCCTGTAGGAGCGAGCTTGCTCGCGATTCCGTCGGGCTCGCGGCTCGCGCATACCATCGCGAGCAAGCTCGCTCCTGCAGGTTCCGGAGGGGTTTGCCCGCGCGAAGCCGCGCGTCGGGGTCAACGCGCGCCACTTGGGTAAATGTCGCGGCGTAAAGCCGCTCCCACAGCGCAAACCGGCGCGCGACCGGCAGAACCAAACGGGCCCGG
>JBDNFZ010000479.1:0-21964 GCA_041689555.1 Opitutaceae bacterium
ACCGAGCCGACGAGGAGATTGGCGCTGTAACCGCCGGAGACCCCGGCAAACGCCGCCGCGAGCCCGAGGAAGGGGTGCCGACCGAGCGCATGGAAAAGCGCGGCGGCGAGCGGGATGAGCAACACGTAGCCGACCTCGCTGCCGGCGTTGGACATCACGCCGGCGAAGACCACCATCGGCGTGATCCACTTCGCCGGGGATTTCAGCACCACGAGCCGCAGCAGCGCGCCGATCAGGCCCGAGTATTCGGCGATGCCGATGCCGAGAAGACAGGCGAGCGTCACCCCGAGCGGCGGGTAGGCGAGGAAGTTGCGCGTCGCCTCGAGGATCATCCGCTGCACGCCCTCGACCGAGAGCAGGTTGACGACGGCGACGACCTTGCCGTTGGCGGGATTGGTCACGGCCACGCCGAGCAGGTGACAGACGTAGGAGACGATGACGACGAGCCCCGCCAAGGCGATGAAGAGCGAGGCGGGATTGGGCAGGGCGTTGCCGGCGCGCTCGACGTGGCCGAGGAACCGGTTGATCAGGGCGGGCTTCGCGGGGGTGGACATAGGGTGAGCGTGGACAAAATTTTCCCGCCCGTGCAACCCCGGCGTCGCAGAACGGCGGGCGTATATTACAATCGGACCGACCTACGGCGCGAGCGTCGCCGCCTCGGCCGCGAGAGAGAAATCCACCCAGAGCGCCATCGCGCCGAGCTTCGCCTTCGGGCGGCTGCCGAGGAAAGTCCCGGCGTTGCGCAGCCATGTCTCCGGCGTGGACACGCCCATCTGCGGGCTCTCGGCGGTGAGCAGCGGCACGATCGCCGCGAGCGAGCGCGTCTGGTAGTCGAGGCTCAGCTTCGGCTCGTGTTTTTCGACGACGAATTTCGCCGTGCCCGGCACGTCGGCCATCGCCGCACGCCAACCGCGGTTGCTCGCCGCGAGGAAGCGCACGAGCGCGGCGCGGTGCTTCGCGAGCGTCGCTTCCGACACGAAATAAACCTGCGAGTAGGCCGCGTAGCCGTTGGCCCCGAAAGGCAGCGCGACGACGTCGTGCCCCTCGACCTGAAGTTGGATGAGTTCGTCGACGAGGTAGCCCTGCTTCGCGTCGTAGGTGCCGGCGAGGAGCGCGGCGTTGCCGTAGTCGGCCTCGGCCACGGTGAGCTGGGTGCGGTTGAGCCCGGCGCGCTGGAGCACGGCGTCGAGCGCCTCGTTTCCGTCGCCGTGGACCGCGACTTTTTTTCCGACCAAGTCGGCCGGCGTGCGGATGCCCTTCGCGCGAAAACTCATCAGCCCCAGCGGCGTCTCCTGAAACATCGCGCCGAGCGCCACGATGCGCAGCCCGCGCGCGCGCCCGGCGAGGAAAAGCCCGCTCTCGATCGAGCCGATCGCGTTGTCCGAGGCGGCGACGACCCCGGAGAGATCGGCATAGTCGGACCCGCCCTTGCCCAGCCGCCGGATTTCCACGTCGAGGCCCGCCGCGCGATAGAAACCGTCGCGCTCCGCCACGAGCAGGCCGGCGAACTGCACGTTCTTCACCGGCAGATCCATCTGCATCACCAGCTTCACAGGCGGCTCCGCCGCGTTGACGCTCCCGACCATCCCGAGAGCCAGGCCGACGATTCCCGCCGCCGCGATGTTTTGAAATTCCATCCCAACGACTAGCAAACATCGTGCCGCCCCGGCCTTGCGCTCGGCCGAAACCCGGGCCCATGCTCAAAATCTTCTTCGCCCGATAATTCCCGTCCCACCCGCTTCTTCCCATGCGCTTTCCCCTCCTCTCCGTCTTCGTGGCCGCCGCCTTCGGCACGGCCGTCTATGCCCAGACTCCCGCTCCGGCCACACCTGCCGCCGCTGCCGTTGTGCCCGCGGTCGCCGCCGCTCCGGCCAAGACCGTCGAGCCTCCGCTCGCGTGGCACGACGTCACCGCTTGGGGCGTCGAGGGCCGCGCCTTCGGCGACCTTGAACGCAAGCGGTGGTTTGATCGCCTGCCCGCCATCGCCGACGGCAAAGTCACGACCAACGTCTGGAATCTCAGCCGCGACAGCGCCGGTATGATGGTGCGGTTCAAGACCGACTCCGCCGTCATCTGGGCCGACTACACTCTTTTCAAAGAACGACTCAACGGCGTGAACATGACCCCCATCGGCGCCAGCGGACTCGACCTCTATGCCCGCGACGACGGCGGCAAGTGGCGCTGGGTCGGCGTCGCCCGGCCGGAGAAGAAGGACGTCCGCGTCGAACTCATCAAAGACCTCGCGCCCGGCCTGCGCGAATACGCCGTCTACCTGCCGCTCTACAACGGCGTGGAAAATCTCTCCCTCGGCGTCGCCCCCGGGGCAAAGTTCGAACCCCTCGCGCCGCGCCCCGAGAAACCCGTCGTTTTCTACGGCACCTCGATCACCCACGGCGCCAGCGCCTCGCGCCCCGGCATCGTTCACACCGCCATTCTCGGCCGCCGCTTCGACCGGCCCGTCATCAATCTCGGCTTCTCCGGCAACGGCCGCATGGACGAAGCCGTGGGCGACCTCCTCGTCAAGATCGACGCCGCCGTCTTCGTGATCGACTGCCTGCCCAACATGGGCGCCGCCCTCGTGCGCGAGCGCACCGTTCCCCTTGTTAACCAGCTCCGCGCCGCCCACCCCGCCACGCCCATCGTGCTCGTCGAGGACCGCCGCTATACGAATTCCTGGATCCAGCCCGTCCGCGACGCCGCCCACACCGCCAACCACGCCGCCCTCCGCGAGAGTTTCGAGAAACTCAAAGCCGCCGGCGTGACCGGACTCTTCTACATCCCCGGCGACAATCTCCTCGGCGCCGACGGCGAAGGCGCCACCGACGGCTCGCACCCCAACGACCTCGGCTTCGTCCGCCAGGCCGACGTCATGGAACCCGTCCTCCGCGCCGCCCTCGCCGGGCGATAGCCACAGCCCACACCCTTCGGTCATCGCGGCCCGTAGGTTTGGGTTGCGCCCGCCAATCTGCGTTCTCCATCTTCCCGGAAATGGCGCGTCCGATCGGCATAGATCTTTTCTCCGGCGTGGGAGGCTTGAGCCTCGGCTTTGAACAGGCTGGTTTCGACGTGGTTGCCGCCGTCGAATACGACTCGGTTCACGCCTCGGCGCATAAATTCAATTTTCCACACTGCCCCGTGCTGCCCCGTTCGGTTGTCGGCCTGAGCGGTGCCGAGATCCGCGAAGCCGCGGGCATCGGAGCCGCCCGCGTCGACGTCGTCTTTGGCGGAGCGCCTTGCCAGGGATTCTCCATGATCGGCCAGCGCGCGCTCGACGATCCGCGCAATTCCCTCGTCAAGGAGTTCGTGCGCATCGTGCGCGAACTCGACGCCAACACCTTCGTGTTTGAGAATGTGAAGGGCCTGACCCTCGGCGATCAGCGCAAGGTTCTCGACGAGGTGATCGCGGCCTTCCGCGAGATCGGCTACAACGTCCGCTCGCCTTGGCGCGTGCTGAATGCGGCCTCGTTCGGAACACCCCAAGACCGCGAGCGGTTGATCCTGATCGGTGCCCGTCGCGGCCTTCCGCTCCCGGAATATCCCGAGCCTACAACCTTTCAGCCGGCAGGCGGTCTCGAACTGCCCGGTCTGCCCTTCGGCCCCACCTGCGCGGACGCCTTGGAAGATCTCCCCGAGGCCGAGCTTTTCGAGACCCTGCATGACCGCGACTGGGTCAAAACCGACCGCTGGGGTGCGCCCTCGGCTTACGCCGCCGAGATGCGCTGCACCACCCCCGCGGCCTGGCATTTTGGTTACCGTCGAAAGTGGGACTCAACAATTCTCACCGCCAGCGCCCGCTCCAAACACACCGAGATTTCCCGAAGGCGCTTTCGCGAAACGCCCGTCGGCAAGGTGGAGCCGATCTCCCGTTTCTTCAAACTCGCCCCCGTAGGCGTCGCCAATACCTTGCGCGCGGGCAGCGACTCCCAACGGGGCGCATTCACCAGTCCGCGGCCGATCCATTACCGCGCCCCCCGATGCATCACGGTCCGCGAGATGGCCCGGCTCCACGGCTTCCCCGATTGGTTTCGCTTCCACGTCACCAAATGGAATGGAGCCCGCCAAATCGGCAACGCCGTGCCTCCGCCTCTGGCGCGCGCGGTCGCGGCCAAGCTCATCGAAGCGGCGGATCTCAGACCGCAGCGTCCGGCCGACGTAATCGATTTGGGCGATCCCGCCCTGCTCGAAATGAGTATGGCCCGCGCCTCCGCCTACTGGGGCATCGCGATCCCTATCGGTCGTCGCGATCGCAAGAGCGGCGCGCGCAAACGCAAACAAGCCGAGATCGAAGCTCTCGCCCAACATCCGTTGCAATATGCCTGAAGCAAAAAAGGCGAAACCCGCCGCCAACCGGTATCAGGCACTCATCGAGCGGATGTTTTTCGACCACTACACCCCGGGCGCAAAGGAAGTTCTTTTTCACCGCGACGAGTTGGAACCCGCAGCCAAGAAATTGAGGATCAAATTGCCGAAAAATCTCGGCGACATCGCCTACTCCGTTCGCTACCGCACGCCGCTCCCCGCCAGCGTCACGGCGACCCAGCCAACCGACAGCGAATGGATCATCGAAGGTAGCGGGCGTTCCCGCTACGCATTCAGATTGGCGAAAGTCAGTCGGATCGCGCCGAACCCCAACCTCGTTACGATCAAGATTCCGGACGCCACACCCGAGATCATCACCGCCTACGCCCTTTCGGATGAGCAGGCTCTGTTGGCCAAGGTCCGCTACAACCGGCTGATCGATATTTTTCTCGGGATCACCACTTACTCGATGCAGAGCCATCTGCGCACATCGGTGAAAGAGATCGGGCAGATCGAGATCGACGAGGTCTACGTCGGCATCGACCGGTCGGGGCGGCAATTTATCGTCCCGGTGCAGGCAAAGGGCGGCAGCGACAAACTCAGCCCGGTCCAAACCAAGCAGGATATCGCCTGCTGCGCCGAGAAATTCCCTGCGCTCATCTGCCGCGCCGTCTCGGCCCAATTCATCAACGATGATCGGATTGCCCTGCTCGAACTCACCCTTGAGGACGGCCTTATCCGAGTTGCGGACGAGCGTCACTACCGGCTCGTGCCCGCCGATCAGATCGCCCCCGCCGAACTCGCGAGCTACGGAACCCGCAAGTCCTAGTTGGTGCCGGTCGATGCCGCACCAGCGGAGGTGAACGCCCCATAGTGCGGTTCACGGCGTCGGCGTATCCTGCCCCCATGAACCCACTCCTCCTGATTATCGTTCTGTTCGTTCTGTTCGGCGGCGGCGGCTTTTACTACGGCGGTCCCGCCTACGGTGGCGGCGGCCTCGGGCTGATTCTGTTGATTTGCTTGGTCGTTTATCTGTTCGGCGGCTTCCGCTCCAAGCGCTGAAGACCGTGAGCCCCTTTCCCCAACCGACCGTATTCCGTCCCTCGGCCCAGATTACCGCGCGGACGCTCGAAGCTCCACTCGCCCGGTCAGAACCGGCCGCTACCCCGACCGCCCTCGCGCGGCCCGATCCCACCGCGCCGCAGCCGAAGGAAGACCACCGTCACAGTGGCTCCATCCTCCCGAGTTCCCGCGAGGCGATTCACGCCGCCATCGCGCTCAAGGCCTATGACATTTGGGAGCGCGACGGACGGCCAAATTGCCGCGCCGAAGCGACCTGGCTCGAGGCGGAGAAAGATCTGCTGGCCGCACAGAAGTGGTCGCAGTCGGAAACCGTCCTACCGGTTTCGTTCTAGGCTGATCGGACCCCTCCCGCCGGCAGGGCAACAAGCCGGAAGGCTGCAGTTGAAGGTCCGGGGTCGAGCGCTGAAAGCAGAATCCTCAGAGGCCCGGTAGACCTGCGGATACATCTCAGAGGTATCGCCGTTTCGTTCGGCTCTCGGCTCTCGAATCTCAACTCTCGACTGCATTTCTCCGCCTACGGCCGCACCGTGATCTTTTTGATTACGGCCGAAGTCACCGGCTTGCTCATGGCCCCGTCCATCCCGCGCTCGGTCGGCGTCGCCGCGATCGCATCAACGACGTCGAGGCCTTTGACCACACGGGCGAAAATCACGTAGGCCGGCGACAGCGGGTAGTCCGCGTGCATGATGAAAAACTGGCTGCCGTTCGTATTCGGGCCCGAGTTGGCCATCGCCAGCGTCCCGCGCTTGTAGCCGTCCTTGTAGAGCGCCGAGTCGGCTTTGATCTCGTCCTCAAATTTCCCGCCCCACGCGCTCATTCCGCCGCGCCCGGTCCCCTCAGGGTCGCCGCCTTGGAGCATGAAGCCCTTCACGATCCGGTGAAACGTCACGCCGTCGTAGTAACCGTGCTCGGCGAGCAGACGAAAATTCTCCACGGCCTTCGGCGCCGCCTCCGGTAGAAACTCGATCTCGATCACACCCGCCGCCGTCTCCAGCGCCGCGTGCAGCCCGCCGGAGCTCTTCGCCCCCGCCGGGACCTTCGGGTTGCCGGCCGTCCCGCCGCCGGGTCCGCAGCCGGCGAGGGCGAGCGCAGCCACGCCCGCGAGCGCGACGCGGCGCAGGCGGAGCGATGAGACCGGGGAAAATATCTGGCGGCGGAGGTTGATCATGCCCCACTCCTTGTCGGCCGTTTGCCGGAGTCAAGCCGCGCCCCGCTTCTCTCGCCCACGGTTTTCCGGTTCGGGTTTGCAACTCGCGGAACCCGTAGGCCGCGGGCTCGCTCGTGCTCAAACAGCGCCAGTAAGCTGGCAGCCCACACTTACATAACCAAACCGGAAACCGGTTTCTCTAGCCTCCCATCGGGAAAAACCGGATCTGCGCCAGCTCGCGCCATAGTTCCGCCCGGAAGTCGGGATGGGCGATGCCGATCAACGCCTCGCCGCGCTCGCGCAGGGTTTTCCCGTGGAGGTTGACGACCCCGTATTCCGTCGCGACCCAGTGCACGTGCCCGCGCGTCGTTACGACACCGGCGCCGGCGTTGAGCTGCGAAACGACGCGCGAGACTTTTCCGCCCATCGCCTGCGAGGCCAGCGCGATGATCGGCTTGCCGCCCTTGGACAGCGCCGCCCCGCGGATGAAATCCATCTGCCCGCCGATCCCCGAGTAGATCCGGTGCCCGATCGAGTCGGCACACACCTGGCCGGTCAGGTCGATCTGGATCGCCGAGTTGATCGCGACGACCTTCGGGTTCTTGCGGATCACGGCCGTGTCGTTCGTCCAGTCGCAGGGGTAAAAGGCCACCAGCGGGTTGTCGTGCACAAAATCGAAGAGCCGCTTCGTGCCGTTGATGAAACTCGTGACGATCCGGCCCTGGCCTACGACCTTCAGGCGATTCGTCACCGCGCCGGATTCGACGAGGTCCACCACGCGGTCGGAAAACATCTCCGAGTGGATACCCAGATCGCGCTTCCCATGCAGACGCGCGAGGACCGCATCCGGGATGCCGCCGATACCCATCTGCAGCGTCGAGCCGTCCTCGACGAGATCGGCTACGAGTTCGCCGATCCGCGCCTCCACCGGCGTCTCGGCCTCCACGGCGTGCTCCACCAGCGGCCGGTCCGTCGCGACGAACGCGGTGATACGGGCCAGCGGCACGACGTTGTTGCCGTGGGTGCGCGGCATTTGGGCGTTGATCTCGGCGATCACCACCCGCGCGGATTCGGCGGCGGCCTTGGCGGCGTCGCACGAGGTGCCGAGCGAGCACATCCCGTGGGCGTCGGGCGGCGAAACTTGGAGCAGCGCGACATCCAGCGGCACCGCCCCCGAGCTGAACAACCCGGGGATGTCGGAGAGGAAGATCGGGATGAAATCCGCCCGGCCCTCCGCGATCGGCCGGCGCAACGGCGCGCCCGTAAACAGCGACACCGAACGAAACTCACCCTCCCGCCCGGGCTCGGCAAAGGGCGCGTCCCCCGCCGTATGCAAGTGGTAGAGCCGCACGGCCTCGAGGTCGCGCCGCGCGCACAGCGCCGCGATCAACGGCGCCGGCGTCGCACAGGCACCGTGGATAAAGAGGTTCGTGCCGCTGCGCACCGCGGCGACGGCATCGGTGGCGGAGACCGCGCGGGTTTTCCAATCAAGGATCATGGTAAGGCGTAATTTGGCCGACAGCGTGCCGACTCGCCGCCCGAAACAAAGCTCCGAAACACCGGCCGATGCGCCACTTCGAAGCCGTGCGGCCGGATTAGGCGGCGGAGCGAAGCCGATTCTGCAGCGAGCGATCTTAAGGCATTCTAATATAAAGAACTCCTTCCCGTGTATTCCGGCTGCGGTCTCCAATCGAAAATTGCTAATTCTTCGCCAGCTTGAAAGCGTGTTGGATTCGGACACCGCTATTATGAAATCTGATCGTTCCCTTGCACTCCTCTTCCCCGTCCTGATGGCCGCCGTCACCTTCGCGCCGCTCGCCCGCGCCCAGATCGTGGCCGACCCGACTCTGGCCCTCGACGAGATTACCGTCACCGCCACCCGCATCGCCCAGCCCGTCTCCGACGTGCCCGCCAGCGTCTCCGTCGTCCGCCTCAACGACCTGCTCAACCCCGTCGCCTCGCTGCGCGATCTCGCCCGCTCCGAGCCCGGCGTCTCCGCGCCCGCCGCCTTCGGCGCCACCGGCAACGCTCCCCGCAATTTCGCCGCCACGCGCTCCTTCAACATCCGCGGTCTCGACGGCAACCGCGTGCTCATCCAAGTCGACGGCGTCCGCCAGCCCGAGCAGTTCACCTTCGGCAACGCCCAGCTCATCGGCCGCGATTACTTCGAGCCTTCGCTCTACCGCACCGCCGAAATCCTCAAGGGCTCCGCCTCCGCCCTCTACGGCTCCGACGCCGTCGGCGGCGTCCTCTCCTTCATCAGCCCGGCGCCCGCCGCCCTCCTCGCCGAGGCCAAACGCGACCTCCTCGCCGGCGCCTCCGCCACCTACGCCTCCGCCACCGACGAGTGGACCGGCACCGCCAGCGCCGCCGCCCGCACCGGCAAGGTCGCCGCCGTCGCCACCGCCACCCGCCGCGAGGGCCGTCAGGCCGAGCCGAAAGGTTCCTACCCGGCCGACCCCTCCGAGTTCACCGTCGATGCCGGCCTTTTCCGCATCGACTATACGCCCGCCGCCGGCCGTCTGCTCTTCCTCACCGGCGAGACGTTCACCAAGACCACCGAGGCGTCGTTCCCCAGCCTGATCACCGCCACCTTCGCAAGCCAGACCGGCCGCCAACGCATCACCCGCGACCGCGCCACCGTCGGCTACGATTTCAGCACCCCCTCGGGCTACTTCCGCAACGTCCAGGCCCGCCTTTCCTGGCAGGAAGCCAAGGTCCGCGAGACCTACGTCACCCGCCAGTCCATTCCCGCCGGCCCGCCACCGCCCGCGCCGCAGGTTTTCGTGCCGCGCCTGCGCCTCCGCGATTCGGATTTTCGCAACCGCGGTTGGTCCGGCTCCGTGCAGGTAGAAAGCGCCGCGCAGATCGCGAGCCGCGCCCACCGCATCCTCTGGGGCTTCGACGCCTCCGTCACCAAACAGACGCGCAACGAGGATTTTTCCCAGTTCAACGGGACCACCGGCGCGTTTCTCAACAAGGAATTCATCGGCGAGAATTTCCCCCTGAAACGCATCCCCGACGGCGAGGTCACCCGGCTCGCCTTCTTCGCGCAGGATGAGTTCAACCTCGACATCGCCCAGCACTGGACCGCCTCCTGGGGCCTCCGCGTCGACCGCTACGAACTCGGCGTCGTCAACGACACGTTATACCAGAACCTCGCCAAAGGCGCCCCGCCCGTCGGCTTCGAGGAATGGTCCCTCGCCCCCAAGCTCGGCCTGCTCTGGCACGCCAGCCCGCAGGAGACGTTCTTCGCCCGCTACCACCGCGGCTTCCGCAACCCCACCAACGAGGACCTCAACGGCTCCATCGTGAACCTCACCACCCCGCCCGTCTTCTATCGCACTCGGCCCAACCCCGCGCTCAAAGCCGAGACCAGCGACAGCTTCGATTTCGGCATGCGCGCGCGCCGTGCCCGCACCACCTACGTCGTCAGCGTCTTTTACAACGACTACGCCAACTTCATCGATACCTTCAGCCCTTTGCGCAACCCGCAGCTCCCGAGTTCCCCCGCCGACCCCGTCGTCTACCAGTCGAAGAACCTCGACCGCGCCCGCATCTACGGCGCGGAGGCCACCGTCGAGTTGCCTCTCGGCCGCTTCATCGCCCCGCTTGAAGGCATCACCTGGTCCAACGCCTACGCCTGGTCCCGCGGCGACAACCTCCAGGATAATAAGCCGCTCAACTCCATCGAGCCGCCCAAGTGGGTCAGCGCCCTCAGCTACGCCGCCAAGGATGCGTGGGGCCTACGCCTCACCGCCACCACCCACGCCCGCCAAGACCGCGCCGACGCCTCCGCGATCCTCGCGCTCTGGGACGGCCGTCCGCCCGCCCCCGTGCAATTCGTGCCCGGCGGCGTCACCCTCTTCGACCTCACCGGCTACGTGAACTTCACCAAAAACCTCCGCCTCAGCGCCGGTGTCTACAACCTCGGCGACCGCCAATACTGGTCATGGCAGGACGTGCGCGAACTCTCCTCGAAGCGCGCCGACCTCGCGCGCTTCTCCCAGCCTGGCCGCAACGCCCGCATCACGCTCACGTTTAGCTTCTGATTTTCGGCGTGGCCGAGGGCGTCCCCGCCGATGTCCGACCACCCCGCGCCCGAAAATCAAAAACATCGGGCGCGCATCCCGCCTCCGGGTTCGTAGTCCCGCCTTCGGGCGGAATCCGCCCGTGCCCACGCCACGCCCCCGCGAAGCGCCCCTTTCCCCCGCCGCACCAAACCCCATGCAGCCGCCCGACTCGACCAACGACGACCCCACCGTTTTTTTCTCCAAGAAGGCGCAGTCCGAAATCTATCGCAGAGCCGGCGACCTCGCCATCCTCACCCGCGAACGCGCCAAGCTCGGCTACTTCGTGGCCGCCTATTTTTTCTGACCTGCCTTGGCTCATTCCAGTTTGCGTTCAAGAGGGGCCTAATAGGCCGCGAGGTAGGAGCCTGCTTGCAGGCGATTCAGCATATGGTCAGGCGGCGCGGGTGAAATCGCCTGCAAGCAGGCTCCTACAAAAAGCCTTTGTTCATCTCACTTTGAGAGCTAGTTGGACTTACTTCGTCGGCCAACACGCCCCGCGCGTTTATAATTTCATCGGCCCCCTCATCGTCCTGGGCTTCTTTTGGCTCTACCGCCGCCAGCAAAAACTCGACGGGTTCATGATGCTCCTCCTCACCCGCCGCCCAGCCGGCGGTGGAAAAAGCAACTGACGCACGCGAACGCCTAAGCCCCGCGATCAGCTCCGCGCAAACCCCGGCAACGGTCCGAAATCCCCCCCCGCACCGCCGCCAGATAGCGCGCGCGGATTTCCCCGACGGCGACCAGGTTCCCCCCCGCACCCACCGCGCGTTCTAACATGCGATCATCACCAACTAGGCAGTCTTTCTACTGAGGCCCGTAAAATACCGCGACGATCGTGACGAAGAGTAGGGCGGACTTCAGTCCGCCTTTTCAGAGCGCCGAAGGCGGGCTGAAGCCCACGCCTCCCGGATTCCCGTATCACGCCATTGCGCGAGAGGCAGCAATGCCTAACCAATCCAGGATACCGTCCCGCATAGGCCAACATCCTCACGGCCATTCCGCGTTCCCACTCCGCGCCGTGTGGTCCCTTCCGTGTATTCCGTGTGTTCCGCGGGCCACCCATCCATCCCGTCCTACCCACGCCCACACTCGCGCCCACGCCCACACTCGCGCCCTCTCCCACGCCTCCGCCGTGCTCACGCGCCCCTTGCACCCTCCCGGCAAACCCCGAACATCCGCCTTCCCGCCATGCCAAAAATCCTCCTCGTCGCCGAAAAGCCCGCCGCCGCGCGGGACTTCGCCGCGGCGCTCACGGGCGGGCATTTCACCGGCCAGGGCCCCCATCGCGGTGCGCTCCCCGACGGCTCCGCGCTCACCGTCGTCTCCGCCCGCGGCCATCTCTTCGAACTCGCGAAGCCCGAGACCTACGACCCGAAATTCGGCGCGTGGAACGTCCACGATCTCCCCATCGTGCCGAAAAAACTCTGGGATTTCATCGAGGAGCCGCGCGCCGACGCCGAACACCTCCTCGCCGTCCTCCGCCAGGAAGCCGCCGCCCACGCCGGCTGCGAAATCGTCAACGGCTGCGACGCCGAGCGCGAGGGCGAGGTCATCTTCCGCAAAGCCCTACGCGGCGTAAATGCCCCCGCCGGCACAGCGTATTCGCGCATGTGGGCGCAGACCATGACCGTCTCCGGCCTGCTCGAGGCCTTCGCCGCCCGCCTGCCGCTCAAAGACTACAACGGCCTCGCGCAGGCCGGATTCACGCGCGACCAAGCCGACTGGCTCGTCGGCATGAACATCACCGTGCTCGCCACCAAGACCCTCCCGCGCGGCCGCGGCGATTGGAAGGTCTGGTCCGTCGGCCGCGTGCAGACGCCCACCCTCGCCCTCGTCGTCGCGCGCGATCTGTTGATCGAAAATTTCGTGCCGCAAAAATTCTGGGAAGCCCACGGCGCCTTCGGCGCCGTCGAAGCCAAGGCCGAGCTCGACGCCTTCGCCGCTTCGCCCGACCGCATAAAACTCCTCGGCGCGCCCGCCGTGAGCAGCGAGCGCGACAAGAAAGTTTTCTGGGACAAAACCAAGTCCGAGGCCTTCGCCACCTCCGCCAAAGCGCCGCCCGCCTATCGCGCCACCGAGAAGAAAACCACGCGCACCGAAAAGCCGCCCCTGCCCTTCGACCTGCAGGAAATGCAGAAGCTGATGTCGAAGAAGTTCGGCCTCACCGCCACCGACACGCTCGCGATTCTCCAAAAACTCTACGACGCCAAGCTCATCAGTTACCCGCGCACCGATTGCCGCTATCTGCGCGAGGACATGAAGGAAAAACTCTACGCCTCGCTCGGCGATGTGCACGCCCACCTCCGCGCCACCCGCCCCGCCCTCCATCTTGCGCAGCAGGACTTGATGTCCGAAAAAGTCGCCTTCGCCGCGCGCGCCTTCGACGACAAGCATGTCGAGGGACACTACGGCCTCGTGCCCACGGGCGAGGTCAACGGCATCACCGCGCTCACCGGCAACGATCTCTTCGCCTTCCTCACCGTCGTGCAGACCACGCTCATGGCGCTCGACGAGGCCGCGAAATACCGCGTCGTCCTCCGCCGCTACACTCAGGAAGGCGGCACCGGCGCGTATGCACCCGCGATCTTCCGCGCCACCCGCGAGCAGGCGGAATTCGCCGGGTTCAACCGCTGGGTGAAACGCGATGCGCGCGCCGTCACCGATCTCCCGCCGCTCCACGCGACGCAGACCCTCGACGCCGTCACGTTGAAGGAACTCACCACCAAGCCGCCCGAGCATTTCACCGACGCCACGCTCCTCGACGCCATGAAGTATGCCGGCGAGACCTTCGACGACGACACGCCCGAGGAGCAGCGCGAAGCGATGGTCGAGATCATGAAAGACAAAGGCATCGGCACCGCCGCCACGCGCGCCAACATCATCGAGAAAATTCTCCTGCGCGGTTTCGTCACCCGGGAAAAATCCAAAATCCTCTCCGCCGAAAACGGCCGCCTCCTCTGCCGCGAACTCGCGACGCGCGCTCCCGCCCTCCTCTCCGCCAAGCTCACCGGCGAGTGGGAGCTCATTTTGAAAAAGATGGAGCGCAACACCACGCCGATGACGCGCCCCGAGTTCCTCGACGCGCTCCTCGCGAGCGTCGTGAGCATGAAGACCTCGTTCATCGCCGGCAGCGCCCGCGCCGGCCTCAACGACCCCGTCATCCCCGTCACCGCCGGCACGCCTGTTGAGGGCGCCGTCTGCCCCAAGTCCAACGAAGCGCTCCTTGATCGCGGCCCCTTTTACGAAGCGCCCGGGTTCCCCGGCCTCCGCCTTTGGAAATCCGCCTTCGGCCGCCCGTGGGACACGCCCGAATTCGTCGCGCTCCTAGAAAGCCACGTCGCAGGCAAACCCTACCACGCCGCAAATCTGAAATCCGCCAACGGTAACCGCACCTACGAAGCCGGCCTCATCCTCGACGCCGCGCTCAAGAAAATCGTCATCCACACGCCCGACCCGACGAAAGTGAAAGGCGTGAAGTGCCCGAAGTCCGGCAAACTCCTCCTCGACCACGGCAACTACTTCGAAGCCGCCGGCTGGCCCGCCGTAAAACTCTGGAAGAATGCCTTCGGAAAAACCTTCACCGCCGAGGATTATGTCGCGATTCTCCAAGGCTGGAAAGACGCCAAACCCATCGACGTGACCGGCCTCGTCTCCGCCAAATCCGGCAAATCCTACACCGCCAAAATCATCCTCGAAGCCGCGACCGGTAAGATGAAGTTGGATTTTGGCGGCGTCGCCCCACCCGCCACGCCTGCAGCAGAAAATGGCACGGGCGTCCCGCCCGTGGGCTCGTAGCTATTGAAATTCAACGCGCACCGCTCCGGCTGACTCGCGTGCTGTCGCTTCCCTCGCGTTGATTGCTCGCGCAAGTGCCCTTCCTTTTTCGCATGACCGCCATCCATCATACGACTCTGGCGTTCGAAGCGTTGGCTCTCCCAGCTAACGAATACACTACGCTCGCGCTCCTGCTAATTAATAGCTTGGCCGAGCCCATCGCCAATTCTTGGCCGGATGCGTTGGTCACAGAATTAAAGCGGCGCTCAGCCGATTTGGAGTCGTGCAAAGTTCGCGGGTTATCTTCAAAAAAAGTCTTCGGCTCAGGCTTGTGAAGCCGGCTTCCCTCCCGGCGCTCAAGACGAACTACGACGTTCACCATTTTCCCATCCGGTTCTCTCGTCCGCGATCAGGCGATGCGCTCTCGGCTATGCGTCTTGCGTTGGCTTGCGGAAAAATCAGCGTCCAAGCATCTAAGACGCATGTCCACAAAGTTCTTTACGAACGAGGAAGGCCGCACGCTCATCGAAAAGATCGAGGGTGTTTTCGCTCACAAAAAAATCCACTTTCTCGACGTCCTTGTCGGCTATTTCCGAGCCTCCGGTTACTTTCGCGTCCGTCCCTTCGTCCAAAAATCCGGAAAAATCCGCATTCTGGTTGGGATCAACATCGACCGCCTCGTGCAGGAGGCGTGGGACAAGGGCCTCCAGTTCGGTGCGAATCCCGTCACCTCCCGTGAGCAATTTCTCGCGGCGCTCTCCTGCGACATTCAAAAATCCGCCTACACCCGACCCGTCGAGGAAGGCATGATCGGCCTTATCGACGACATCGCCGCCGAGAAGGTCGAGATTCGCATCCACCCCTCGCAGACCATCCACGCCAAAGTTTATATCTTCCGCGAACAGACCAAGCACGCCCACGGCTACGGCGCGGTCATCACCGGCTCTTCCAACCTCACCGACGCCGGTCTCGAACGAAATTTCGAGTTCAACGTCGAGCTGCGCGACGACCACGACATCGACTTCGCCACCGCGACGTTCAACCGGCTCTGGGACGAGGGCGTCTCCATCGGCCCCGAGCACGTGCAGGAGGTGAAGCGCCAGACTTTCCTCAACGACTCCTTCATGCCGCACGAACTCTTCATCAAGTTTCTCGCCGAGTATTTCGGAGCTGCGATCCACTACGATCCCAGCGTCCTCGAAGACCTCCCCTCGGGCTTCAAAAAACTATCTTACCAAGCCGACGCCGTCAGCGACGGCTATGCCAAGCTTCACCGCCACGGCGGGTTTTTTCTCTCCGATGTCGTCGGCCTCGGCAAGACCCTCGTCGCCACGCTCATCGCCAAACGGTTTTACTACACCAACGGTTTCATCACCAACCACCACTCTTCGACGCTCTTCGTCGTCCCGCCCGCCCTCGTCGAAAACTGGGAGGACACCATCCGCCAGATCGACCTGAAAAACGCCCGCATCATCACCACTGGCAGCCTCCACAAAATCCGTCATCCCGAGGACTACGATCTCATCGTCGTGGACGAGGCCCACAAGTTTCGCACCGACACCGCCGGGATGTATCAGGAACTCCAGCGCATCTGCAAATCGCCGACCCGCCGCCGCGACGAGCTGGGCCGCGCCTACGCCAAGAAGGTCATCCTCATCTCCGCGACCCCGCTCAACAACCGCCCGAGCGACATCGCCAACCTCGTTTACCTCTTTCAGGACAGCAAAGACTCCACGCTGGAAACCGCCAACCTCCAGCGCTTCTTCGCCCCGCTCATCAAGGAATACGACCGCCTCAAACGCGAAGCCGATCCCGTCGCCGTGCGCGCGGGTGTTCGTGCTATTTACGAACTCATCCGCACTCGCGTGATTCAGCCCCTCACCGTGCGCCGCACCCGGCAGGACTTGTGGGCGCATCCCGCCTACCGCGACGACTTGATCGCCCAGGGCATCACCTTCCCCGAGGTGCAGACCCCGGAAAAAATTCTCTACCGACTCCCGCCCGCGCTCGACGATCTCTATGACCGCACGATCCGCCTGCTCACCGATTCCGCGAGGGGCCTCACCTACAATCGCTATCGGGCCATCGCCCATCTCAAGCCCGATAAAAAAGCGCGCTATCAACAGGCCGACCGCATCTCCGCCCAACTCGCCTTCATCATGAAGACGATGCTCGTGAAACGCCTCGACAGCAGCTTCTACGCGTTCCGCAAATCCCTCGAACGCTTCGCCGCCGCCACGCGCCAGATGGTCGGCATGTTCGACCGCGGAAAAATCTACATCGCGCCCAATCTCCCCGTCACCGAATTTCTCGCCGAGGACCGCGAGGAGGAGTTGCTAACTCTCATCGCCGAGGCCTCCGAGACCGATCCCACCATCCAGATTTGCGAGCCCGCCGACTTCGATGCGGCGTTCGTCGAGGGTCTCCGCCGCGATGCGCTCATCCTCGAAAATCTTGTCTCCGCGTGGACCGACGTCGCCGGTGACCCGAAGCTCGAAGAATTCATCGCCCGTCTCAAGCGCCAGCTCTTCGACAAGAAACTCAACCCCGCGAAAAAGCTCATCGTCTTTTCCGAATCCGCCGAGACCACCGACTACCTCGTCCGCGCCCTCGCCAACGCCGGCTTCGACCGCATCCTCGCCGTCTCCGGAGCCAACCGCTCCGAGGCCCTCCCCGTCGTCAAAGCCAACTTCGACGCCCGCATCCCCGCCAAGGAGCAGGAGAACCGCTACGACATCCTCATCTCCACCGAGGTGCTTGCCGAGGGCATCAACCTCCACCGCGCCAACATCGTCGTAAACTACGATACCCCGTGGAACTCCACGCGCCTCATGCAGCGCATCGGTCGCGTCAACCGCATCGGCTCGCCCCACACCGCCATCCACGTCTTCAACTTTTTCCCCACCTCCCAAGTCGAGAGCGACATCGAGCTGGAGAAGAAGGCCAAGATGAAGCTCCACGCCTTCCACGTCGCCATGGGTGAAGACAGCCAGATCTACTCCGACGAGGAAGACCCCGAGACCTTCGGCCTCTTCGAGAAAACCGTGAAGGAAGAAGTAGACGAACGTCTCGCCCTGCTCATGGAGCTGCGCGCCTTCAAAAACGCCCACCCCGACCGTTTTAAGCAGATCAAGAATCTCCCCCAGCGCGCCCGGACAGGCCGCGCCAACGCCGACCTCGCCCTCTCCACGCTCGCCTTCATCCGCAGCCACCGGCGCGACGCCTTCATCCATGCCCGCGCCGATGCCACGCACGCGGAGCTGTCCTTCGTCGAGGCCGCCCGCCGCTTCCGCGCCGAACCCGCCGAAAAATCCCTGCCTTTGCACGACCAGCACCACGAGCAGGTGCAGACCGCCATTGGCCTCTTTCACGAGATGCTCCAGGAAGACCTCGCCCGCGAGCAGAAGGTCGATCCCAAGCTCGGCCCCAACGAGAAGAAGGCGCTGCAACTCCTCTCCGCCCTGCGCCAGATGCCTGTCTCCTCGGAGAAAGAACAGGCCCTGCTCGAATCCGCCCAACACGCCATCCGCGTCGGCAAGTTCCAGCAGCTTCACCGCGATCTCAACAAACTCCAGAATGCGGTGAAGGAAACGCCCGTCGCCCCGTCCCTCCTCCTCGAACGCGTCGTCGCCATCCTCGGCAAATACCCCATCGCACCCGACATCGAGCCCGCGCCCCCGGCCAAACCAGCTGAGCCCGTCGCGGTCGCCAGCGCGCGCCTGCCCGAGATCATCATTTCGGAGTCGTTTATCTAAGGCGCCCCACCGCCATGCACCTCATCTATTTCGACGAATCCGGAAACAGTGGGCGAAACCTCGCCGATGCTCAGCAACCCGTCTTTGTCTTGGGGGCCTTGATTGTGCAGGAGTCCCAATGGAAGTCCGTCGAAACGGCGTTGGAGCAAGTCGTAGCCGCCTACCTTCAGGGACCGAAGCCGGAAGATTTCGAGATCCACGCCACCGACCTGCGCAATGGCACCGGTTCTTTCGCGGGGGTGCCTCTCGCCAAACGGCTCGCGTTGCGCGATGCCCTGCTCGACGTCGCCCACGCCCATCGGCTACCTTTCGTTTACCGCGCCATCACCAAGAAACGCTACACGCGCTGGCTCGAAAAAACCTACGGTTCCGGCGTCTTCTTCAATCCACATCTCGCCGCCTTCCCCCTCGTCGCTCAGGTCGTCAACCACTACCTCACGACTCGTGGCTCCGCCGACCTCGGCATCCTCATCATGGACGAGAACCGAGAGGTCGCTACGAGTGTGGAACGTTCCGTGCGGCTCCTTCGCACCGATCCGGGCTCGCTAAAATTGGATCGCATCATCGAAAAGGGATTCTTCGTTGATTCTCGAAAAAGCATTGTCCTCCAACTCGCCGACCTTTGCACGTATCAGGCACGCAAACAGGAGGAGGCAAAACTCGGTCTTCCCTCCAAATCGGTCGATGCCGAGGGAATTGCCAAGGTCGGTCGGCTCATCCATCAAGGCCCGGAGTCGTTCGGCGACGTGCTCCGCTGGATATCCCAACACCATCAAGTCAGCTAAAAAAAGGAGCGGCGAGGATCCCGGGGGGATCGGGTCGCTCAAAGCGGCCACACTCGTCGCTGGCAAAACCCTCACCCTTCTTCTTTCTTTTTTCAAGCCTCCCTTTTAGCCACCTGATGTCCGATCCTCTTTCCCCCTTCACCGCTCAACTCCAAACCCGCCTGCGTTCCGCCTACGAACGCGAAGCGGCCCTCGGCTGGCTTCGTGAAGTGTTCCCCAATCTGAACCGCTTCCTTCGCACCGAGTCGCTCGACGTCACCGATCAGGGCATTCTCCGCATCGAGCAACTCGGCCGCATCCCGCCCGCCGAGGGTCGCGCTCTCGGCGTTTTCGAGATCGAGGTGGATGCCGACCGCATCGACCTTGCCCGCAATCGCGTCGGCCTGCGCTCCCTCGTCGCCCGCTTCGTCCAAGCCCCCATTATCGAGGGCGCGCTCGCCTTTTTCTACGCACGCGGCGCGGAGCGTCCCTATCGCCTCAGCTTTCTCGCCCGCACCGCCAGCCTGCGGCCCGATGGTCAGCTCGCCATCGAGCAGACCACGCCCCGCCGCTACACCTACACTCTCGGCCCACAGGAGAGCTGCCGCACCGCCGCCACCCGCCTCGCCGCCCTGCGCGAACGCTCCCTTGCCAACACCCTCGCCGACGTCACCGACGCCTTCTCGGTCGAGAAGCTCAACCGCGAGTTCTATCAGGAAATTGCCAACTGGTATTTCTGGGCCGTCTCCCAATCCCATTTCCCCGCCGGAGCCGAAAAGGATCAGCACGGCGAAGATTCCATTGCCGTCATCCGCCTGATCACCCGTCTCGTTTTCTGCTGGTTCCTCAAGGTCAAAAAACTTCTCCCCGACGAAGTCTTCGATCCCGTCACCGTCACCGCTCTCCTCAAACCCGACGCCGGCTTCTCGCCCAACTCTGCCGGCGGCTCCTCCGCCTACTACCGCGCTGTGCTCCAAAACCTTTTCTTCGGCACGCTCAACTTGCCGATGAACACCGCCGACGAGCCGGCCAACCGCACGTTGAAAGAAACCTCCGTCGCTCCTTCTATCCTCCTCGAACGCGTCGTCGCCATCCTGACCAAATACCCTATCACCCCCGACGCCCCGCCCGCGCCTGCCGCCACGCCTGCCGCCCCCGCGCCCGTCGCCGCCGCCCGCCTGCCCGAAATCATCATCTCCGAATCGTTTCTCTGAGCCGAGCCCGAGCATGAACCTTCCATCGGGCAAAATCGCAGCGGCGAGGATCCCAAGGGGCCGGGTCGCCGAAGGCGTCCATGCTCGTCGATTGCCAAGCGCCGCCTCCTCACGGCAGAAAATCAATATCAGAGTGGTGCAACCAGAGACCTAAAGCCTCGGGCCCCGAAGCAGGTCGGGGCCGCTATGGTCGCATAGATAACTGACGCTCCCACCGTTTCTATTTCAAGTCCGCTTTTTCTCGTTTCACCCTTTGCCTTTCGCCCTCTCCCCATCGTCCCCTCGCTGATGCCCATCATTCTCCCCGATCTCCGTCTTGCCCTCCGCCAGGCTTACGCGCGCACGGCTTGGGTCGGTGTCGGCACCACTCCGGGCCTGCTTCGCCAGCTCCTCCCGCTCACCCAAGCAGATTTCCGCCAGAAACCCGCCGTCATCGAGCACCCGGGCGACATCGCCCGCCACATCCTCCAGCTCGGCGTCCTCACCCTCTCCGACGGCAAACGCCTCGGCCTCTTCGAGGTCGAGTTGAAGGCCACCAGCACCCAGATCGCCCGCAACCGCGTCGGACTGCGCGACCTTGCCCGCCGGCTCATCGACGAGGCCACCATCCACGGCGCGCTCGCCTTTTATTTCCATCCCGAGGTCGGCGAATACCGGTTCAGCTTCATCTCCCGCCAGTCCCGCATCGAGGCCGACGGCACCATCTCGGCCACCGAGACGCACCCCAAGCGCTTCACCTATGTCCTCGGCGTGGGTGAATCCTGCGCCACCGCATCCCAGCGCTTCCTCACTCTGGCGGGCAAACGCTCCACCGTCGCCGATCTCATCGAAGCCTTCTCCGTCGAAAAACTCTCCGACGAATTCTTCACCGAATACAAAGAGCGCTACCTCGAGTTCTGCCGCCACCTCGGCGGGCTCAACGACCTCGTCCGCCGCCGCGCGTTTGGCGACGATGCGAAGCAGGACAAACGTCTCCGCGACTTCGTCAAAAAGCTCCTCGGCCGCCTCGTCTTCCTGCATTTTCTCCAGCGCAAAGGCTGGCTCGGCGCGCCCCCCGCCCGCACCGATTGGACCGGCGGCGATCCCCGCTTCTTCCTCGGTTTCTTCGGCGCCTTCTCACAGCCGGAAAAATTCTACTCCACCGGCCTCGCCGTCCTGTTCTTCGATACCCTTAACACCCGCCGTCCGGGCGATCTCTTCGCGCTCACCGGCACCCGCGTGCCTTACCTCAACGGCGGTCTCTTCGACGATGATCCCGCGCCCACCACCAAGCTCGATTTTCCGCCCGCGCTTTTCCAGGACCTCTTCGACTTCTTCGGCCGCTACAACTTCACCATCGACGAGAATTCCCCCGACGATCACGAGATCGGCATCGATCCCGAGATGCTCAGCCGCATCTTCGAAAATCTCCTCGAGGAAAACAAAGAGAAGGGCGCGTATTACACCCGGCGCGAGGTCGTGCACTACATGTGCCAGCAGTCGCTCTACCGCTACCTGCGCGGTCAGCTCCTCGCCGACAGCGTGCCCGAGTCCGCTCCCGAGGCCGAGGCGTTGCGCCGCCTCGTTTACACCTACGAGCTCGGCGATCCCGCCACCCCGCAGGGCAAATACCTCCGCCAGCACGCCAAGGCCGTCGAGGCCGCCCTCGACCGCGTTAAAATCTGCGACCCCGCGATCGGCTCAGGCGCGTTTCCCATCGGTCTCCTGCAGGTCATCTTCACCATCAAGAGCACCCTCGATCTCACCCTCGACCGCGCCCAGGCCAAGCGCGACCTGATCCAGAATTGCATCCACGGCGTCGATCTCGATTCCGGCGCGGTGGACATCGCCCGCCTGCGTTTCTGGCTCTCCCTCG
>JBDNFZ010000480.1:0-6701 GCA_041689555.1 Opitutaceae bacterium
ACCTCGACGGGTTTGAAGCCGAATTTGGCGTCGTTAGAGGAATCGGTGCCAAGCGGCGCGGCGATCGCGTGCGGATGGGGCGTAACAGACGGAGCGTTGCGATTTCGCGGACCGGGCCTCATCACCGCTGGCGATGTCTGCTGAATCCCTACGATCCTTTGAACTACGGCCGGTGGCGGTGCTGCGCACGCCGTTTGCGGAGAAGTTCGGCGTGCCGCGGCAGAGCGGGTTTGTCGCCGAGGCGGAGGGGCGCGTGGTGTTCACGCCGGAGTTCGCGCGCGAGGAGTTCGTGCGCGGACTCGAGGCGTTTTCCCACGTTTGGTTGATCACGGGGTTTCACCGCAACGCGGAATGGTCGGGAACGGCGACGGTGCGTCCGCCGAGGCTGGGCGGCAACGAGCGGGTGGGGGTGTTCGCTTCGCGATCCCCGAACCGGCCGAACGGGCTGGGCCTGAGCTTGGTAAAGCTGCTCGGAATCGTCAGCGACCCGTCGCTGGCGTTGCGGGTGGCGGGCGTCGATGCGGTCGACGGGACGCCGGTGTTTGACGTGAAGCCGTATCTGCCGTGGTGCGAGGCACCGAGCGGAGCTTCGGCGGACTGGGCGCAGGCGGCGCCGGCGGCGCGGCCAGCGGAGGCGGTGAGCGTGCCGCCGGAACTTGCGGCGGGTGTCTTGGCGGCGGGGCCGGAAGAGGGCCTGCGGACGCTGGCGCTGATCCGGGAATTGCTGCGGCACGATCACCAGCCGGCTTATCAGGACGAACCCGGAAGAATCTACGGGATGAGTGTCGCGGGGTGGAATGTGCGGTGGCGGGCGGTAGCGGGAGATCGCATCGAGGTGTGCGCGCTCGAGCGCCTCGCGGGGTGACGGCGGGCGGGGCGACGGGGAGGCTTGTCTTGTGGCGCGGGAGCGGACGTTGTGCGGGGATGACGTCGCCGCCACCTCCGCTCGCGCCGTTGGCGGGCAGGCCAACGGTGGACGCGGTGATGGACCGGTTCCTGGCGGTCGCGGCCGCCAAGGGGCTCGCCCTCTACGCCGAGCAGGAGGAGGCGATTTTGGAGTTGTTCGACGGGAAGAATCTGATCCTTGCGACACCCACGGGCTCGGGAAAATCTCTGGTCGCGGCGGCCCTGCATTTCAAGGCGCTGTGCGCGGGCGAGCGGTCGGTCTACACCTGCCCGATCAAGGCGCTGGTGAACGAAAAATTCCTCGCGCTGTGCCGGGACTTCGGGCCGGACAACGTCGGGATGATGACGGGCGACGCGAGCGTGAATCTCGATGCGCCGGTGCTGTGCTGCACGGCGGAGATCCTCGCCAACATCGCGTTGGCGGGAGGGACGCGGGCGGCGGCGGTGAAGGCGGTGATCATGGACGAGTTTCACTATTACTCGGACGCGGATCGAGGGACGGCGTGGCAGGTGCCGTTGCTCACGTTGCCGGGTGCGCGGTTCTTGTTGATGTCGGCCACGCTGGGAGCGACGGAATTTTTCGAGCGGGAGCTGACGCGGGTGACGGGGGTGGCAACGGTGACCGTGCGGAGCGACCGCCGGCCGGTGCCGTTGACTTTCGAGTATTCCGAGACGCCGCTGGCGGAGCGCGTGGCGGAGGTTCTCATCCAGAAACGGGTGCCGGTATATCTGGTGCATTTCACGCAGCGGGAAGCTGCGGAAGCGGCGCAGGACCTGATGAGCCTCGACGTGTGTTCCCGGGAGGAGAAGGCGGCGATCGCGACGGAACTGGAGCGGGTTAAGTTCAACAGTCCCTACGGTAAGGAGGTGAAACGCTGGCTGCGGCAGGGTGTGGGCGTGCATCACGCGGGTCTGCTTCCGAAATACAAAATCCTCGCGGAGCAACTTGCGCAAAAAGGCCTGCTCAAGGTCATCTGCGGGACGGACACGCTCGGCGTCGGTATCAACGTGCCGATCCGGACGGTGCTGTTCACCCAGCTCTGGAAATATGATGGGAAAAAGGCGGCGGTGCTGGCTGTGCGGGATTTCCGGCAGATCGCGGGGCGGGCCGGTCGGGCGGGCTTTGACGATCGCGGCTACGTGATCGCGCAGGCGCCGGCGCACGTGATTGAAAACAAGCGGGCGGAGGAGAAGCTCGCAGGTAATCCGCAGAAGCTGAAAAAACTGGCGAAGGCGCGGGCCCCGGAGGGCGCGGTGGGGTGGGATGCGAAGACGTTTGCGCGGCTGCAGACGGCGCCGCCCGAGGGGCTGACCTCGCGGTTCGCGGTGTCGCACGGGATGATGTTGCTCCTGCTCGGGCGCGAGGGGGACGGTTGCCTGGCGCTCAGGCGGGTGATCGGGGAGTGCCACGAATCGGCGGGGCGCAAGGCGGCGCTGCGCAAGCGGGCGTGGCAACTTTTCCGCGCGTTGGTGGACCGGAAGATCGTGGAGATCATTCCCCGGGCGGAGCGTGCGCGGGGCGGGCGAAAGGTTCGCGTGAACGTGACGTTGCAGGATGATTTCTCGCTGCACCAGGCCCTGTCGCTCTACCTGCTCGACACGTTGCCGCTGCTGCAGAGGGACTCGGCGGATTACCCGTTCGACGTGCTTACGTTGTGCGAGGCGATCGTGGAGGACCCGGAGGCGATTCTGCGGCGGCAGGTAGATCGGTTGAAGACCGAGAAGATGGGGGAAATGAAGGCGGCGGGTGTCGAATATGACGAACGCATCGCGAAACTGGAGGAGGTGGAGCACGCGAAGCCGCTGCGGGAATTTTTATACGAAACGTTCAACGCCTTCGCGGCCGCCCACCCGTGGGTGGAAGGGGAGAACGTGCGTCCGAAGTCGATCGCGCGGGAGATGTTTGAAGGCTACCGGTCCTTTGCGGACTACGTGAAGGACTACGGCCTGGAGCGGATGGAGGGACTTCTGTTGCGGCACCTGACGCAGGTCTGGAAGGTGCTGGCGCAAACGGTGCCCGACGCCGCGAAGACGGAGGAGGTGGCGGAGATGGAAGTGTATTTCCGCGAGTTGATCCGCGGCGTGGATGCGAGCCTGCTCGAGGAGTGGGAGCGGCTGAAGAATCCGGCGTGGGTGGCGGCGGAGACGGACGGTGCGGACAAACCGGCGCGACCGACGAGCTTCGACGTGACGCGGGATGCGGCGGCGTTTCGGCGGCTGGTGCGGGCGGAGATTTTCGCGCTGTTGCAGCGTGCGCTCTCGTGGGACGAGGAGCACGCGCCGGAGCGGGCGAGGTTCGCCGCGTATCTGGAGGCCCGGGGGCGTTTCCGACTCGATCCGGAAGGCCGCGCCGCCAAGCACACGCACTTCGGCGAAGTGCGGACGCGAACCGTCGAAGAGGGCGGCGGGACGGAATGGGAAGTGGCGCAGATGCTCGTGGACGAGGAAGGGAACAACGATTGGGAGGCGGTGTTGGTTGTATCCATGACCGAGTCGCGGGCGCAGAACCGGGCGGTGGTGCGCTTGGTGACGGTGCGCGCGGTCGGCGGCGGCGCGGAACCGACGGAGGGGGAATGACCGTGGGTGCGGTGCCGACCATCGTCCATCTCGATGCCGACGCGTTTTTCGTCGCATGCGAGCAGGCATTGAACCCGTCGCTGCGCGGAAAAAAGTGTGCGGTCGGAGGGACCGAGCGCGGCATCATCTCGTCGGCGAGCTACGAGGCGCGGGCTTGCGGCGTTTACACACCGATGCCGACGTCGCGGGCTTTGCAGGTGTGTCCGGACCTCGTGCTGATCCCGCATACGAGCGGCCTCTACGGTCGGGTCTCGGAGCGGATGTTTGACCTGTGCGAGACGCTCACGCCGCTGGTGCAGCGCAACTCCATCGACGAAGGCTACCTCGACCTCGGACCCTGCGGTCTGGCGACGACGCCGGTCATGGAAAGGGCGGTGCGAAAGCTGCAAACGAAGATTTGGGACGAGTTGCAGATCACGGTGTCGATGGGGGTGGCGACGAACAAGCTGGTGGCGCAGATCGCGAGCAAGCTGCGGAAACCCCGGGCGTTCGTGGTCGTGGCGCCGGGGGAGGAGCGGGCGTTTCTCGCGCCGCTGGCGCTGGGGAAATTGCCGGGTATCGGCGGAAAGACCGAGGCGGCGTTGGTGGCGCGGGGCCTGCGCCTGATCGGAGATTTGTCGGCGCGAAGTGAGGCCGAACTGCGGGCGGCGTTCGGAGACGGCTGGCGGGAAATGGTGGCGATGGCGCGGGGCGAAGACGACCGGCCGGTCGAAACCGAGCCTGAGGACGCGAAAAGTTACTCGCAGCAGGAGACGTTTGCGGAGGACGTGGGGGAGTTTGCGGCGGTGGAACGCGTGGCGAAGCGGATGATCGACGATCTGATGCCGAAAGTGCGGGCCGATGGAAAACGGGCGCGGACGATCACCGTGAAAGTGCGCTACGGCGACTTCACGCAGACCACGCACGGGAAAAGCCTGGCGGAAGCGACCGACCTCGAGGCGCCGTTTTATCCTCTGCTCGGACCTCTGTTGCGAGAGGCGTGGAACCAGCGGAGAAAGCTTCGGCTCGTGAGCGTGCGCTTCTCGGGGATCGAGGCGGGCGGGGCGCAATTGGAGATGTTTGCCCAGAGCGATGAGAAGCGGCGTAAGCTGGCGGCGGTTTTGGACCGCCTGAATGCCTCCGGGAAGGGAACGACGGTCGCGCGCGGCCACCAACTCGACCGGCCGAAAGACGACTGACGACGGGGCGGAGCGAAGGCTTGCGAAGCGGCGGCGGAGGGTTACGAACCGGAGCCGTGCCGATCTACGAGTATTACTGCGCCGACACCCACACGGTGTATCAATTCTACGCCAAAACGCTGGCGCAGGGAAAAACGGTGCCGAAGTGCCCGGACAATCCGAAGTTTCGGATGAAGAAAGTTGTGTCGACTTTTGCTTTTACGAAGGGCGGGAAAGACGAAGAAACGGCCCGGAAAGCGCCGGTAGAGGAGGGGAGCGGGCCCGACGATGCGCGGATGGAGGCGGCGATGGGGGCGATGGAAAAGGAGTTTGCCGGCGTGGATGAGAATGATCCGCGCGCGATGGGGCGGATGATGCGGCGCATGGCCGAGATATCGGGCGAGGAAATCGACGGGGAGATGGAGGAGGTGGTGCGGAAGTTGGAGGAGGGGGCCGATCCGGAGTCGTTGGAAGCGGAGATGGGCGGCGACGGAGCCGAAGGAGAAGGCATGGGCGCGCCGGGCGCGTCGTCGACGGCGAAAAAAGTCCGCGAGGCGCGGGCGCGCTTCAAGGCGCGGAGACTGCCGGCAACCCGCGATCCGAAGCTCTACGACTACGCTTGATCGCGCGGAAATGGGATTGGCGGGCGGCGTGGGCGGCGATTGGGTGGGGCTTATGGCAACTGCTGAACTCTTGCGTCGAATCGAGGCGGGTAAGCGCGCGGTGAACGCGCAGACGGCGCTCTTGCATCGGGAGTTTGGCCGCGCGGAGAGCAAGTGGAAAAGCGACGGCACGCGGGTGACAGCGGTAGACGTGGCCATATCGGAAAACATTTTTCACGAGCTCGCGGGCGAGTTTCCCGGGGATCAGTTCTTCAGCGAGGAGCTGGCGGAGACGGACGCGCCGATCCCGGTGACGGCGCGTTTTTCGTGGGTGCTCGATCCGATCGACGGGACGAACAACTTTGCGCTCGGCATCCCTTATTGCGCGATCTCGCTGGCGTTGTGCGAGGGCGGCGAGCCGGTGTATGGAATCGTGTATGATCTCAGCCGCAGGGTGCTGATCCACGGCGGGCCGGGCTTTGGGGTCCGGGACGGGGAGCGCGACGCGACGGTGCTGAAGGTCGCGCCGCATCCGGAGAGCATCGTGGGATTTCACCGGCCGTTTGATCCGGCGCTGCTGCCCGCGGCCAACGCCGTGCTGGGGCAGTTCAAGATCCGCGGGCTGGGAAGCGCGACGCTGCATCTGGCCTATGTGGCGGTGGGGCTGTTCGACGGGTGTGTGGATTTCAACGTCAAGATCTGGGATCTGGCGGCGGCGATTCCGCTCGTGCGTGCGGCCGGCGGCGAGGTGACGTTCCTGAACGGCGAGCAACTGCCGATGCGCGTCTTCAACCTCAAGATGGGACGTATCGTCTACGTCGCAGGCGGGCCGATCGTGGCAGCGCGACTGCGGGAGTTGTTGGCCGGAAAATAAAGCGGCGCAGCCGGAGAGCTGCGCCGTGAAGCGGAAGGGGCGAGGCCGAGGATCTCAGACCAAGTAAGTCTGCAAAGGAACCGGATCGAGGATCGTGCTCTTGGGCATCTGAACTTTGAGTTGCTCCATGAACCACGCGCGGGCGGCCGGGTCGCCATGGGTGAGGATGACGCTGCGGGCCTCGGTTTGGACGACGAATTGAATGAGTTCCTCGCGGTCGGCGTGACCGCTCAGGTGGAAGCGCTCGACGCGGGCCTTGATCTTAGCCGACACGTTGGCGGTCTTGAAGAGAAACGTGTCCCCGGGAGAGGAGGCGAGGAGTTCGCCGCCGGGGGTTTCCGGGTCGCAGTAGCCGACGAAGCCGATGGTGTTGCGGGCGTTGCCGAGGAGGCCCGAGGCAAGGGTATAGCTCGGGGTGCGCTCGACGAGCATTCCGGAACTGATGATATAGAGGGCGTTTTGACCGGGGTCTTGGCCGGGGACGAGCTTGCGGGGCGTGGGCTTGATCTTGAGGTCCTTGATGATGCCGCGGTTGAACTGGACGTGCTTCGTCTTGCGGCTGATTTCGTCGAAATAGTCGGCGAG
>JBDNFZ010000481.1:0-4777 GCA_041689555.1 Opitutaceae bacterium
ATGCGTGGTCGGACCGCATGTCCGGTTTGCTCACGCTCAACGGCGACGAATGCGCGGCGACCGTGGGTTACTCGCTCACTTCGCATCGCGGCGACTGGGATGCGGGGGCCACGACGCGCTTTGGCTGGAGTGTCGCGAGTCCGCTTGAGGTCATCCCCTTGCCCGCGATGCAAGCCGGCGCGTGGAAAGATCCCGTGCGCAGTTTTCTGTCGCTGGATAAATCCAACGTGCAGCTCACCGTGCTCAAGGCCGGCGCACAACCTGCCGGAGGCTGGATTGTCCGCTTGGTGGAGACCGAGGGAAAAGCGACTGATCTCGTGCTCGACGCGAGCGCCCTCGGCATCGACGCCGCCAAGGAGACGAGCATCGTGGAGGACGACCTCGGTCCGATCGCCGTCAACGGCGGCAAACTCTCCCTCAAGCTGCGCCCGTTCGGTTTCCTGACGCTGCGTCTCTTGCGCGGCGATGCGCCCGAGGCCGCGACCGATCTTGTCGCTACTCCGACCAGCGACAGCGAGATCGCACTCGCTTGGCGCGGCGCGCCCGCCGCGATCTACAACGTTTACCGTTCCGACGATCCGGATGCTCCGGCCAGCGATTACACGTTGGTCGCGAGGAGCACGGGCGGGCGCTACGATGACCGCGGGCTCAATGTCCGCACCGCCTATCACTATCGCGTCGCCGCCGTCAGCGCCGCGAATCGCCAGGGGCCGCTCAGCCCTCTCGTGGCGGCGACCACGAAAGCCGAGAACCGCACGCCTCCCCGGCCGGTCGAGGAACTCGGAGTCGTGCGCCGGTCGCCGACGTCGCAGTTTCTCTACTGGCGGCGCACTACGGAGCCCGACGTGGCGAAGCACTATGTTTACCGCAGCGAGCGGGCGGGGTTCGATCCGCAGGCGATGGAGCCCGTTGCCACGTTCAGCCCCGACCCCGACCACTTCCTCCAGATCTATCTCGACCAAGCCGTGCAGCCCGGAACGACCTACTACTACAAGGTGCTTTCCGAAGACTGGGCCGGCAACGGCCAGAGCCGCTCGCCCGAAACGGCGGTCACGACTCCGAAATCCTGACCCCATGACGCTCAGTTCATTCACGGGCAGAAAGTTCGATGTCGTGGTGTGCGGTGCCGGCAGTGCCGGCATCGCCGCCGCGCACTCCGCCGCCAAGGCCGGAGCCAACGTCCTCCTGCTGGAGCGACACGGCTACGGCGGAGGCATCGTGACCGCGGCGATGATCCACACGCTCGACGCCATCAAGAGTTGCCTCGACCACGGCATCGCCGTGGTGGGCGGCTTCGCTTCGGAACTCATCGCGGAAACGATCACGCTCGGTGGGGCCGCGACCGCCGACAATCCGGGCGAAGCGCTCACGCTCCATCCGGAAATGTATAAAGTGGCGATCGACCGCTTGCTCGCGCGCGCCGGCGTGACTGTGCTGTTTCACGCCACGGTCTGCGACATCCTCAAAGAAGCCAATCGGGTCACGGGCGTGGAGGTCGCCCTCCGCGACGGACGCGCTCTCATCGAGGCCGGTGCCGTGATCGACGGCACGGGAGACGCGGAAGTCGCGCACTATGCCGGCGCACGTTGGACCCTTGACCGCGATCTCCAAGCGATGACATATCACTTCCGGCTGGGTAATCTCGGTGCCGAGCATACGTGGGCCGAGTGGGAGGATGTCCTGCGGCGAGCGATGCAGGCCGCCCATGCCGAAGGGGAAGTCAAGGTCTTCGGCGGTCCTTGGGTAATCCGCCTCGCCGACGGGGAAATCTCCATCAACTCGACCCGCGTCTATGGCAACCCCGTTGATCCCGTGGAGATTTCCCGCGCCGAGATCGAGGGCCGCAGCCGTATGCTGGAAACGTGGCAAATCCTGCGAAAGCGCGTGCCCGAGCTACGCGACAGCTACATCCTCGCCGGAGCGGCGCAGCTCCACATCCGCGAGAGCCGCAAGCTCTGCGGCGAATACGTCCTCACCGAAGACGATACCCGCTTGGGCGTTTCGTTTGCGGATTCCGTCGCCGTCGGCGCGTGGCCCATCGACATCCACCCGACGAACGGCTATGTCGGAGTGCATCCCCACAAGGACGACGCTCCCGTGCCCTACGAGATTCCCTATCGTTGCCTGCTGCCCGAGTCGGTCGATGGCCTGCTCGTCGCCGGCAAACCGATTTCAACGACGCATCGCGCCCACGGCTCGACCCGCGTGCCGGGGACGTCGCTGGCGACCGGACAGGCGGCCGGAGTCGCCGCCGCACTCGCCGTGCGGGCGAACGTGCCGCTGCGCCGATTGGATGTGGCCCTCCTGCGCGATCGCCTGCGCCGGCAGGGTGCGGTGGTTTCCGCTCCCGGCAGGACCGCCTCCTAAGCCCATGCCTTTCGCCGAACGCTTCTCCTACCGCACCGCCCGTTGGTGGGTTGTCGGCCTGCTTTTTCTGGCCACGGTCATCAACTACGTTGATCGCCAAACGTTGTCGATTCTGAGCACCACGCTCCGCAAGGAACTGCACCTGACCGATAAGGACTACGCCAACTGCGTGTCCGCATTTCTGGTCTCGTATGCGGTCATGTATTCTGTCTCCGGGCGGGTCATAGACCGGGTCGGGGTCAAAGTCGGCGCGGCGGCCTGCGTGATCTGGTGGTCGGTGGCTGCGGCGCTGACCGGACTGGCGCGCGGCCCGCTGAGTCTCGCGTTTTTCCGCTTCCTATTGGGCGTGGGCGAGCCGGGAATCTTCCCGGCCGGCATGAAAGCCTGCGGCGAGTGGTTCCCCAAAAGACTTCGCGGCACGGCCATCGGCATATTCTCCTCGGGCTCGTCGATCGGGGCGATCATCGCGGTGCCGCTGGTCGTATGGATGACCACGCATTGGGGCTGGCGCGCAGCCTTCGTCATTCCAGGCATAGTGGGGATCGTAATCTGGCTTCCGCTCTGGCTCGCGGTCTACCGACAGCCCCAACAGACGCGTATCGATCCGGCCGACGCGGAGGAACTCGCGAGCGACGCCAATCCCGGCGAGCGACGCTCTTGGTCGGCATTGCTGCGCGAAAGAAAAGTGTGGGCGTTGGTGCTCGGTCGCGTGGGCGCCGACCCGGTGTGGTATTTGTATCTCTTTTGGCTGCCCGATTACCTCCAACGTGTCCGCCACCTGAGCCTGGTCGAGATCGGGCTTTATGCCTGGATTCCCTTTGTGTTCGCCGATCTCGGTGCCGTGTTTGGCGGGATGATTTCGGACCGGCTCATCAAGCGCGGCTGGGCTGCGCCGCGTGCGCGGTTCGGTGTGCTCTGCGGGATCGCGTTGATCGCCCCGCTCGGAGCCGCCGTGGGATTTCTTGAGTCGACGGTTCTATCGATGGGTGTGATCTGCGTCATCGCGTTTCTCTGCCAAGCTTGGTCCACGAACATGGCGACCCTCGTGCCCGATCTCACCTCGCGGTCTGAAACCGCGAGCGTGATGGGCTTGCTGGGCACCTCGGGAAGCTTGGGCGGCATCGCGTTCGCCCAGGTGCTGGGCTTCTCGATCGCGCACTTCGGCTACTCTTCGGCCTTCGTGATGGCGGCGGTTCTACATCCGCTTTCGCTGTTGATGTTGTGGTTGCTCCTCCGTCCGACCCTGCGGGCGGCTACGAGGTCGTCCGAATGAAAGGTCTCAAGCCGACTGATATCCGGCCGGTCTTTTCGGGCAATCTGTGTCCTCGATGGCGACCGATTTTCCGCAACCGCGGTGTGCTCGGCGACTTCCCCTCGCAAAATGAACTTAACGATTTCGCGCAGCCTCTTGGCTGATGTTGTCGTGGTCGGTGGCGGCACGGCCGGCCTGGCTGCGGCTGTTGCCGCCGGCCGCCGGCAATTAAGTGTCCTGCTGGTTGAACAATACGGATTCTGCGGGGGCCTCACCGTGTATTCGATGGTTCATGTTCTCGACGGTCTGCTCGCGTAGAACGATTTCTCCAAGCTCGCGGTGGGCGGCGTCGCGGTCGACCTGCTTGATCGCCTTCAGGCTTTTGGCGGTATGGGTCCGATGGACAACCCGCCCGAAACTCCTGTCTTCGATCCCGAAGCGTTCAAGGTCATAGCCGACGCGATGCTTCGGCAATGCGGAGTGAAATGTCTTTATCATACGTGTGCGGTCGAGGCCGAGGCGAGAGGAGGTCGGGTTTCAGCCGTGGTCCTCCACAGCAAGGCGGGATTTTGGCGCGTCGAAGCCCCGCTCTTCAACGATGCGTCGGGGGATGCCGACCTTTGCGCCCTCGCCGGCGCCGGCCTCGAGGTATCCAAATCGATGCAACCGATGACGCTGCATTTCCAGCTTGCGGGCCTCCGACGAAAGTTGGGTTGTAAGGCGCTCGAAAAGGAGTGCCACGACGTGTTGGCCGCGGCGTTCGCCCGCGGCGAGGGCCCGCGCTTTGGCGGTCCGTGGATTTTGCGGGTCCGCGACTGCGCGATCTCGATGAACTGCACGCGCCTTTACGGCAACGCGCTTAACCCGGAGGATCTCTCCGCCGCCGAGATTGAAGGACGTAAGAATGCGTGGACAATTTTCCGAACCCTAAAGTCTGCGTTACCCGAGTTCGCCGACGCGCATTTTGTGCAGAGCGGGCTATCGGTGGGTTGCCGCGAGACTCGCCGGATCGTCGGCGACTATCAACTCACGGAGCGCGATGTCCTCATCGGCTCTCCGTTTCCTGACGCGATCGGTCTCGGAGCGTGGCCGATGGACGTGCATCCGTCCGATGGGCGGGTCGGTTTCCATCCTCACAAGGAAACGATACAGCGTCCC
>JBDNFZ010000482.1:0-9075 GCA_041689555.1 Opitutaceae bacterium
GAGGGCGCGAATGACGATTACGGATGAAGGGCGCGGGCACGCTCAGGCGCGTTGTAGCTGCGGGCGGCCGGACTCCACGAGGAATGTCGCCCGCGTGCGCAGCGCCGCTCCCGGGCGCGTCACGAACGGCACGGTCTTGAACTCGGTTCGCCAGCTCTTCGGCGTTACCTCGCAACGCACGTAGCCGCGCTCGCTGTTGAAATATTTCACGCCGGGATTCTCCGCGTAGAGCGTGTCCGTGCCCGCCGGCGTGTCGGCGCCGTCCCCGCCCGAGGTGATCGAGGTGCCCACGAACTCCGTCGCCACGACCGGCTCGTCCGGCCGGTCCGGATCGGCGGTCAGTTCGTTGGCCCAGTTTTGGTGGATGTCGCCGGTGATCACCACGGGGTTGGCGATCTTCCGGTCGCGCAGCTCCCGCAGCACCCGCCGCCGCTCGAATTCGTAGCCCGACCACTTGTCCATGCTCGTGAGCACTTCGGGGCCGCGCGCACGGTCCACGCGCGCCATCATCACCTGCTGCGCGAGCACATTCCAACCGGCCCGCGAACGGCCGAGCCCGTCGCAGAGCCAGTCGCGCTGCCGGTCGCCCAGGATCGTGCCGGCGGGATCGAGCAGCACCGGGCTCATCGGCTTCAGGCCGTCGCCCTGCGGCTGGTCGGTGCGATACTGCCGCGTGTCGAGCACGTGGAACGTCGCCAGCCGACCGAAGCCGAGGCGCCGGTAGAGCAGCATGTCCGGCCCGCTCGGCAGCGCGGAGCGCCGCAGCGGCATGTGTTCGAAATACGCCTGGTAGCCCGTCGCGCGGCGGCGCAGGAAATCCGCCGTCGTCGTCCGGTCGGGATTCTCGGGGAAGACGCCCGCGTAGTTGTTGGCCACCTCGTGGTCGTCCCAGGTCACGATCCACGGCGCCATCGCGTGCGCGGCCTGCAGCGCCGGGTCGGATTTGTAGAGCGCGTAGCGCGCGCGGTAGTCGTCGAGCGAGAAGATCTCCGCGCTGTTGTGCTGGCGCGGCGCCCCGGCCGTCACCCCCTTCTCGTAGATGTAGTCGCCGAGGTGGACGACGAGATCGAGGTCCTCGCGCGCCAGGTGCTCGTAGGCCGTGTAATGGCCCGTCTCGTATTTCTGGCAGGAAACAAAGGCGAAGCGCAGCCGCTCCGCCGCTGCGTCCGCCGGCGGTAGCGTGCGCGTGCGGCCCGTCGCGCTCACCTCGCCGCCCGCCTTGAACCGATACCAATACCACCGGTCCGGCCGCAGCCCGTCCACCTCGGCGTGCACCGCGTGGCCCCACGCCGCGTTGGCCGTCGCCGTGCCCGCGCGCACCACGCGCGTCATGCTCTCGTCTTCGGCGACCTGCCAGGCCACCTCGACCGGCTCCGCCGTCATCCCGCCGCCCGGCTCGAGCGGCTGCGGCGCGAGCCGCGTCCACAACACCACGCCGTCCGGGGCCGGATCGCCCGAGGCGATGCCCAGCGTAAACGGATAGCCGGAGAACTTCGTCCCGCCCGCCACCGCTCCCCGCGCGCGCGTCGAGAGCAGCGCCGCCGCCGCGAACGACGCGCCGCCCGCGATGAACGCCCGGCGGCTGAGCACTCCGGGCAGGGGAAAGAGCGGGGGCGTCATCGCGGGGCGGTTCATAGGTTGAAGTTCACCCCGAATTTCGCCTTCCAGCGATAAATTTCAAAGTCGTTCTCGCGCCGGCGCTCGCCGGTGAATTCTGTTCAACCCCCCCTATCCCCGCACCGCGCGCAATTCCGCCAGCAACTCAGCCAACACCGCCTCCGCCACGATCGCCTGCACCGCCACGCGCGGCTCGCCCGGGCACTCGACGCGGCCGCTGAAAAGTTTCACCAGTCGTCCGCGCCGCCGGTGCGCGACCGCCCACCACGCAAAGGGCTCGGCCACGCCGGCCGCCGCGCTCGACTCCGCATATCCCGTCGTCGCCACCGCGAGATCGCTCCCGAACAATTTCGCCACGCCCAACGCCATCTCCTCGGCCACCCGCGCCGATACGCAGTTCACCTTTTTTGCCGCCGCCCGATTCACGCCGAGTAACCGCACCTTCTGCTCCAGCGAGTAGGCCGTCACCCCGCCCAGAAAATATCCCGATGAACCGTTCACGCTCGCGACCGTCGCCTGAAGATTTCCCGCCGTCAGGCTCTCCGCCACCGCCAGCGTGAGCCGAGGCTCCGCCAGCATCAGGGTCTTTAACTCCTCCGCCGCGCCGGCTCGTCGCGCGCGGCTCATTTATCGTCCCCGCTTTTCTTTCCCCGCGGGAGCAACGGAAGCGCGTTCCCCGGCACGAGCAACGGTCCGCAGAGGAAAACCTGCGGCGAACCCGGGTCCACCACGACTTGCACCGCGTGGATGTCGCCCGCCCCGAAGGTCTCAAGCCGCGTCACGTTCGCCAGCACCTCGCCGCCCTGCTCGAAGGCCATCCCGACGTTGAGCCGGTAACGGTGTTCGTCGGCGTGGACCAAGAGCACCGGTTTCCCCCAGGCCCGCGCCTCGGCTTCCATGACATCGAGGAACTGCTTGAACCCAGAGACCCGGCCCGCCCAGCCCGCGTCCTGCGCGAACGGCAGCGCCTGGAAGAAAAACGCCACGCCCGGCGCCGCGCTCGCCCGCGCCTCGGCGAAGGTCGCCCGCACCCACGCCGCGTTGGCCGCGTCCCGCTCGCGGAACTCCGCCACCGCCCCCGGGATCGCCGGCTGGTCGTTGTTGTTGCTCCCCACGACGTGCACCGTCGCAAACACCACGCCGCCCCGCGTCCACCGCGCGTTCTCCACAAATTTGCCGAAGCCGGCTTCCCGCCGCTGGGTCACGAGCGGGATCGGCGCGCGCCCCATGCTGCGCTCCTCGGAAAAATACTGCGCGCGCACCTTGGCCAACCACACCGCCGGGTCCTGGCTGCCGTTGTTCTTGCGATGGACATCGGTCCACTCGTTGTCGCCCGGCGTGTAGATCACCGCGCCGTCGAGCGAGTCGAACCAGCCGTGGACTTTTTTCAAGAACGCCTCGGTCGGCGGCTGGCTGCCGCTTTTGGTGTCGCCGCAGTGCACCGTAAACGCCGGCCGCTGCCGGTTGATTTCCACCAAGAGCCGCTCGTAGGCGGCGAAATTCTCCGCCCCGTAGGGCATGCAGCCCATCGCGACAAAGGTGAACCGCTCGGCTGCCCCCGCCGCCGCGATCAGCCAGAGCCAGATCGCCGCGCCGCCACACATTGTTTTCAACCAAGGTTTCACGTTCCGGAAACCCTGCCGGGCGGGCGTAAAAAAGCAAAGCTCCCGGCAACCGGACCATGCGGATGATTTTCGGCCCTGCCGCGCCCGCTTTCCCCGGACGGGAACAGCACGCGGCCGACGGCGAGTTCCCCTGAAAGTTGCGCGAGGAAATCCTCCCGCAGCAGCTCGCGCGCGCCCAGTCGCCGCAGGTGCGGAGTGAGCTGCTGGATGTCCATCCACGTGCAGCCCCGCGCTTGCAAGTGGCCCGCGAGGTGCAGGAGCGCGAGCTTCGAGGCGTTGTCGACCCGGTGAAACATGCTCTCGCCGCCAAACGCCCCTCCGGCATCGACCCCGTAGAGCCCGCCGACCAATTCCCCGTCGCGCCACACCTCCACGCTGTGCGCGGCACCCGCGTGATGGAGCGCCGTGTAGGCCGCGACCACCGCCGGAGAGATCCACGTGCCCTCCTGCTCGGGCCGCGCCGCCTCCGCGCACGCCGCGATGACCTCCGGAAAAGCCCGGTCGATCGAGAAACTCCAGCCGCCCTTGCGCGCCGCTTTCTCCAGCGTGCGTCCCGGCGTGAGCTCGGCGAAGACCAGCACGGCCCGCACCCGAGGACAGCACCACGGGATCATCGCCCGCGGTCCGCTCGGCCACGGAAAAATCCCCCGCCGATAAGCCGCGCGCAAGTTCTCGACCGTCAACGCCGCCGCCGTAGTCCGCGCCACGACCTCGGGGCCGCGCGCCAGCAGCGCCGGCTCGGAAAATACCAGCCCGGCCGCGCCGCCGCCATTCGCCGCCGCACTCACTCGCGCTTCAGCCCGCGCATCATCAGCGTGCTCAACGCCAGCGCCGGCGCCTTGCCCTCGAACATGATCGCATGCATCTCGCGCAAGATCGGTGCGTCGATGCCACGGGCAACACAGAGCCCGTGAAACGATTCCGTCGTGCGGTAGCCCTCGACGACCGTCTTGCAGTGGGCGATCAGCTCCGCAGCGGGCTTCCCCTCGCCCAGACGCCGGCCGAACTCGCGGTTACGACTCCACGGGCCGTGACACGTCGCCACCAGATCGCCGAAACCGCTCAGGCCGTAAAACGTCTCCGGCCGCGCGCCGAGCGCGGCGCCCACACGCACCATCTCGGCGAGGGCCCGGGTCAGCAGAGCCGCGTTGGCGTTATCACCGAGGCCGAGCCCGGCCGCGCAGCCCGCCGCAATGGCGTAGATATTTTTGAGGCAGCCGCCGTATTCTATCCCCGCAAGGTCGTGGCTCGTATAGACCCGCAAGGTCGGCCCGCTGATCGCAGCCTGGATCTCGGCTAACAAGCCATCACTGCCATTCGCGGCGCCAAGCACCATCGCCGCCGGCAGGCCACGTGCGACCTCGGCGGCGTTGGTCGGGCCCGTGATCGCACCTGCGGGCACGTCGGGCTGCACGGCCGCGATGACCTGCGTCGGACGCAGATGCGAGCCGACTTCGAGGCCCTTGGCCAGGCTCACGATCAACCGCAGGGGCGCATCTGCGCCTCGCGCCGCCCGCACCCGGGCGGTCGTCTCGCGCAGGGCCTGCGACGGACAAGCCAGCAGCACGACGGTCGACTGCGCCAGTGCCGTCGCGAGATCGGAAGCGATCCCCAGCGCGGGTGGCAGCTCGATCCCCGGCAGGTATTCCCGGTTCTCCCGGGCGGATAAAAACGCCGCCGCCTGCTCGGCCCGCCGCGGCACCAGCGTGACCGGCCGGCCGAGCCGGGCCAGATGCACCGCAAACGCGGTGCCCCAAGCTCCGGCGCCGACGACACAGAATTTCATGGGCGGACTAAATCAGAAGGCGGTGAACGTGGAACGCCGGAAATCAGGAAAGCACCGATCACGGCGGATCCTTTCCCTGATTTCCCGAGTTCCACATTCCACATCATCGGTTCCTCACTTCAGAAACGCCGGGATTTTCTCGTTCGCGATCATCGACTCGAAAGTCTCGCGCGCGTTGACCAGTTCAAACGCGCTGCCCTGCACCATCACTTCGGCGGGCAGTGCGCGGGTGTTGTAACGGCTCGACATCGTCGAGCCATAGGCCCCGGCGCTCATGAAGGCGATATACTCGCCCTCGCCCACTTCCTGCAGTTGGCGGTCCTTGGCGAAACAGTCACCGCTCTCGCAGATCGGCCCGACGACATCGGCGACCAGCGCGCGGCGCGTGGTGTCGCGGTGGAGCGGCACGATCTCGTGAAAGGCCTCATACATCGCCGGGCGCACAAGGTCGTTCATCGCCGCGTCGACGATGAGGAAGTTTTTCCCCGAGCCGCGCTTGAGGTGCTCGACGCGGGAGAGGAGCACGCCGGCGTTGCCGACCATGAAGCGGCCGGGCTCGAGCAAAATCTTGAGCCCGAGCGGGGCGAGGAGCGGCACGAGCGTCGCGCCGTAGGCCTCGGGCGTGAGCGGACGCGTGCCGGCCGGTTGGGCGTCCCACCAAGCGGCCGTGCCGCTGGCGAGAGCCTCCTTGTAGACGATGCCGATGCCGCCGCCGATCGAGAAATAGGTGATGCCATACTTCGCCTTCAGCTCGGCCGCGAACGGCGCGACCTTAGCGACCGCCTCGGCAAACGGGCCGACTTCGGTCAGTTGCGAGCCAATGTGCATCTGCACGCCCCGCAGTTCGATGTTCGGATACTTCGAGGCGGCCTCGTAAGCCGCGGCGGCGAACTTGAGCGGGATGCCGAACTTGTTGTCGCTCTTGCCCGTCGTGATCTTGGCATGGGTGTGCGCGTCCACGTCGGGGTTGATGCGGATCGCGATCGGCGCCTTCAGGCCGAGCTTGCCGGCGACGTGATTGATCCGGGCGAGCTCGGGCTCGCTTTCGACATGGAAGGAGAAAACACCGCTCTCGAGCCCGAGCTGGATCTCGGCCTCGGTCTTGCCGACACCGGCAAACACGCTGCGCTTCACGTCGGCCCCCGCGGCCAGCACGCGGCGCAGTTCGCCGCCGCTCACCAGATCGAACGCCGCGCCGAGCCGGGCGAAGTGCCGCAGCACGGCCAGGCCGGAGTTGGCCTTCATCGCGTAGCAGATCTGGACGTCGAGACCGGCGAGGCTCTTGGTCAGCCGCGTATAGTTGTCGGCCATGGTGGCCGCGCTCGTCACGTAGGTCGGCGTGCCGTAAAGGCGGGCGACTTCGGCGAGATCGACCGATTCGCAGTGGAGGTTTTGACCGACGTAGCGGAAGTGGTGCATGGCGATAAAAGGACGTTAAAGCCGGAGAACGTGCGAGTTTCACCTTGAAAAAACCAATCCAAAATTACGTCTTCTTCCTCCGTGCTCCGCTTTCTCGCCAATCTGTTCCGTCGCCCCGCGCTGCGCTTCGGCCTGGTCCGGGACCGGCGTGGCGGCCGCCTGCGGGACCCTCGTTTCGTGAGTTTCATGGCGCAATCCAACCGGCGGTCCCTCGATACCGACCTTCAGGATGCGGTGTTGCGCGGGCGTAAATTTGCCCGGCACGCGCTGGTCGTGGCGGCCGGCACCGGTGCCGCCTGGTTCGCCCTTGAGAGCGCCAAGGCGCTCTCAATTTTCTGAGCCCGGCCTTGCGGTCGCGGGGCGGAGTGCCTTGGTTGGTTGGCATGTCCCCTCTCCGTTTTGCCCCGCGATTTCTCGTTTTGGCCCTCGGTCTCACCGTCTCCCTGCTGCTCGCGGGCTGCGGCAGCGGCTTCAAGCTCACGGGTGTGACCGTGAGCATGGTCGACATCAAGCCGGCTGCCTCGACCGTGTTCGAATCGAGCGCGGTCGTCACCCTGCGTTACTCAAACGATAATGTGATCCCGATCGGCCTGTCGGGCTCCTCGCATAAGATCTATCTCAACGGCAGCTATGTCGGCAAGGCGCTGAGCCAGCAGCCGGTCGGCCTCGCCGCCCTCGCCACCACGACCCAGGACGTGACGGTGCGATTCGAAAACCTCGCGCTGATGCAGCAACTGATCGGGCTGCGTGATCGCCAGACCGCCAGCTACAAGATCGACAGCGTCCTTTACGTGACCAGCGGCGAGGAAAAGCTGGACATCAAGACCTCCAACGCCGGCAGCGTGGATCTCCGCGCGCTCGCACCGGCGGCAAGGTAGCCGACGGTCGCGCCGGACCCGCCCGGCGCCAGCGGGCGGGCCCGGCGCAAACCCCGGCCCTGAATCAACCCGCGCCGCCGCCCGTGCTCGCGGGCGCGGGCTTGAAGGCCGAGCGCAGCGAAGCCGTGAGATAGTCGCGGTTCATCCGCGCGATGAAGTCGTGGGAAATGAGCTTCGGGCAGGCGGCGCTGCACTCGTATTGGTTGGTGCAACTGCCGAAGCCGAGCGTGTCCATCGTGTTGACCATCGCGAGCACGCGCCGGTCGCGCTCGGCCTGACCCTGCGGGAGGAGGCCGAGGTGGCCGACCTTGGCCGCGACGAAGAGCATCGCGCTCGAGTTTTTGCAGGCGGCGACACAGGCCCCGCAGCCGATGCACTGCGCGGCGTCCATCGCCAGATCAGCGTCTCCCTTCGGCACGGGCAGCGCGTTGGCGTCGGGCGCCGAGCCGGCGCGGGCGGTGATGAAGCCGCCTGACTGCTGGATTTTATCGAAAGCCGAGCGGTTGACGACGAGGTCCTTGATCACGGGAAAGGCCCGGGCGCGGAAGGGTTCGACGACGATGGTGTCGCCGTCGTTGAACGAGCGCATGTAAATCTGGCAGGTGGCGACGCCCCTGCCCGGACCGTGGGGCTTGCCGTCGATGGTGCACGAGCAGGTGCCGCAGATGCCTTCGCGGCAGTCGTGGGCGAAGGCGATGGGTTCCTCGCCCTTGGCGTTGAGCCCGTCGTTCACGACGTCGAGCATCTCGAGGAAGGACATGTTGGGGTTGAGGTCGCGGGCGGCGTAGTCGACGAACGCGCCGGGGCGGTCCGGGCCGGCTTGGCGCCAGACGCGGAGGGTGACGGAAAAGATTTTTTGGGAGGAGGCGGCGACCATGGCGGTGACGGGTATGGATTACTTGTAATTGCGGACGCTCATCTTCGTGAACTCGTAGTTGAGCGGCTCGGTGTTGCGGAGCGGGACCTTGCCCTCGCCCTGATACTCCCACGCGGCCACATGGCCGAACTTCCCGTCGTCGCGTTTGCACTCGCCGTCCGGGAATTGATGCTCCTCGCGGAAGTGGCCGCCGCAGCTTTCCTCGCGGGTGAGCGCGTCGCGGCACATGAGCTCGCCGAGTTCGAAGAAGTCGGCGACGCGGCCGGCTTGCTCGAGCGATTGGTTGAGGGTCTCGGCGGAGCCGGGGACGTTGACCGTGGCGTGGAACTCGTCGCGGAGCGCGGGGATTTCCCTGAGCGCGGTCTCAAGGCCGGCCTTCGTGCGGGACATGCCGCAGTAGTCCCAAACGAGCTTTCCTAGTTTCTTGTGGAAGTAGCTGACGGGTTGTTTGCCCTTGGTGGCGAGGAAGCGGGTGGTCTGGCCGCGCACATTGGCCTCGGCTTGTTTGAACTCGGCGCCTTCAGGGCCCGGACGCGAGCCGGGTTTCTGACCGGCGAGGTAATCGCCGATGGTGTAGGGGATGACGAAGTAGCCGTCGGCCAGGCCCTGCATGAGGGCGGAGGCGCCGAGACGGTTGGCGCCGTGGTCCGAGAAGTTGGCCTCACCAAGCACGAACAGACCCGGGATGTTCGACATGAGATTATAGTCCACCCAAAGACCGCCCATGGTGTAGTGGACGGCGGGATAGATGCGCATCGGCGCCTTGTAGGCGCTCTCGGCGGTGATCTCGTGGTAGATGTCGAAGAGGTTGCCGTAACGCTCGCGCACCGCGGGTTCGCCGAGGCGATTGATGGCGTCGGCGAAATCGAGGTA
>JBDNFZ010000483.1:0-8698 GCA_041689555.1 Opitutaceae bacterium
CGTTCCATGGCGGTGATGGCGGCGATTTGCTCCAGAAGATGGTGTTTCTCGGGTGGGTTTATGGTAATAACTATTATCCTAGTTATACTGCCCATGAAAACAAGCGCCATTTCGGATTCAGAAGAAATTTGTCTCACACCCTTCCCGCCCAGCCATAGGGGAAAAGTAACAAGCAACGCACCGGGCGGTTCAATCGCCGATCCACAGGCGGAAAAACGTCCAGCGGCCAAGGAGCCGTCTCCGAGGTCTCCGCGCGGCCGACCTCGACGTCGCCCTACGGCTCGGCGGGCGTTTCTTCAGGAACGCGACGTCGCAAGGTGACCTCGCCTCGCGGCGCGGCCCTCAGGAGCCGGCTGCGGCCGGCCGGTCGAGGAGCGACTCGATCATGCGTTGCAGGCCCAGCTTGCTCTCCTCGTCGTGCGCGCGGAAGTCCCGGTAGATAACGCGGCCATCCCGATCGATGAGGAAGTTGGCCGGATAGCCGCGCACGGCGTAGCCCTCCGGGCCGGTCACCGCCTCCGTGCCGCGCAAGGGCGTGAACGTGTAGCGCGTGCCGGCCATGAAGGGCAGCACATAGTCGTCCTGCTTCGGGATGCCGTTGATCCCGAGATAGACCACGTCCCGGCCCCGGAAGCGGCCCATCACGTCCTCGAAGTGGGGAAACTCCGCCCGGCAAGGTCCGCAGCCGGGAAACCAGAAGGTGACGAAAACAACTTTGCCGCGCAACGAGGCGAGCGAGAGCTTGGCGTCCGAGGTGTAGAGGCCGAGGTCGAAGGGCGGCGCGGGTTTGGCGGCGGCGTCGCGCAACGCCCAGATCTCGGCCGCCGTCTGCGCGGGGGTCTTGCCGAGCTTGACCCCATAGCCGCTCAACGCGGCGCCGGTCTCGTCCTCCGGCGTGGCGGCCTGGCGTTTGGCCAACGCCGCATACGCCGCCGGCACGTCGCCGGAGGCGGCGGCGATCTCGGCGCGGAGCAAGGTAATCATGCGCGCATTGGCGGAACGGCGCTCGACGGGCAGTTTCTCCAGCAAGACGACGGCTTCGGTCGCCTTGCCGGCGGCGAGCAGGGCGCGGGCCGCGATAAAATTCTCGGCGAAGGCGACACGGTCGGTCCATTGCTTCGGCTCCCGGACGCCCGCCCGCTCCATGTCCCGGGCCAAAGCGGTCGCCCGTGCGGGCGCGGTGCGCAGGTAGGCCTCGAAAAGACCGGTCATCGCACTGGAGGACCAACTGAACTTTTCCGGCGGAAAATCGGCGCGGAGTTTTTCCCAATACTTCAGGCGTTTGGCCTCGGAATCGGCCCGTGCGCCCAGCCAATAGAGCGCTTGCGCGCCGCGCTCGTGCGTGGGAAACCGTCGGGCAACCTCGAGACTCGCCGATTCCCACCTCGGCGGATCCACGCGACCCAAACCGCTGGCATAGTAAAAGGCATAGTCGGGACTCGCGGGGTCGGCGGCGGAGGCGCGGCGCATGAACTCGGACGCGCCCGGCTCGTCGCCCCAGCGTTCCGCGTCGATCGCGAGCATCTGGAAGACCTTCGCCTGCTTGGGATCGAGCGCGACGACCTTGAGGAGAAACGGCTTGGCCCGCGGATCCTCATGGCCGTAAAGCAGCGAACCGAGGCCGTAGTTGACGCCGAGAGAGTCGGGATTCCGCGCCAGCCAGACCCGGTAGCGCGCCTCGATGGGAGCGGCAAGGGCTTCGCCCTCCTTGAAGTTTTTTCGCACCGCCGCCTGATGCACGCGGAGAAGGGTATCGTGGGCGGCGAGCGCTTCGGGGGTGGCCTCGACGGCGGCGATGGCGGCGGTCAGTTCGGCGTCGGGGCTCGGCACGGGTGCGGGTTCGGCGGCGAAACCGATCGCGACGAAGAGCAAAGAGGCGAAGAAGGCGGCGGGGATTTTCATAGCGGGCAGGGTTGAAAAACAGGGTGGGGCTAAGTCGGAAGACTTCGGTTGAGAGTCCAGAGTTGAGAGCCGCAGACGCATCGCGGGTGGATTCACCGTTTCGTTTTACACTCAGCTCTCGGCTCTCAACCGCATTTCTCCGGCTAAAGCCCGAGCTGGCGCTCGATCTCGGCGGCGAGTTTGTCGCCGTGGGTCTCGGTCGTGACGAGGCGGCCGTCGCGGCCGAGGAGAAACGTGCTCGGCAGCGAGCGGATGGCGAACCGCCGGCCCAGCTCGTTATCCCAGTAGCGACCGTCGTAGTGCTGCGGCCAGGGCATCCGTTGTTCGGCGAGAAACTGCTTCAACTGCTCGGGGGACTTGTCCATCGCACGCGGGGTCGATCCCGGGGCTCTGTCGAAAGAGATGCCGATGACCTCGAAACCGCGGCTATGGAACTTCTCATAGGCGGCGATCACGGTGGGCATTTCCTGCATGCACGGGACGCACCACGTCGCCCAGAAATCGATCAGCACGACCTTGCCGCGCAGTTTCGCGAGGTCGACTTCGCTGCCGTCGAGCGCGGTAAACTTCAGCTCCAGCGGCGTCTCGCGGAGGGCGAGCACCCGGAGACGACCTTCGGCCAATTGGGTGAGGGCCGGGTTGACGTCGCCGCTCGCCGCGAGCCGCCGCAGGCGCGCCTCGGCGGCCTTGGGATCGACCGGCTTGAGCGCCTCGAGGAGCGCGCCCTCGGCAAACGTGCGCCGATCCGAGGCGGGGAAGCGTGCGCCGAGCATGTCGGCGAACGCGGCGGCCCGGGCGAGGTCGGCCGGTTCGCCCGGCTGCGCCCACCGGCCACCGATAGCCCCGAGCACCTCCAGTTCGAGCACGCTTACCGTCGTTCCCTCCGGAACATCGGTGGCGGCCAGAAGCCCGCCGCGCAGTTCGGCCCGGCGGGCCAACCACGCGGCGCGGCGCGGCGCGGCCCCTTCGCCATGAAACTCGCGGCGCGTGCGCAGCATAGTCGCGACCACGGACCAGCGGCCGGGATACCCGGGGTGGTCGGCGAGGAATTTTTCGCCCAAAGCGACGGCGAGTTCCGCCGAGGCGGCGAGCAGCGCCTCGCGCTCGACCGGGGCGAGCCGCGTGGCGCGGGCGCGATCGTTGAGCACGGTGAGGGCCGCGCGGGCCGCCGTTTCAAACTCGGCGAACGCCGCCTCGGCCGTCGGCGGCGGCGGCCGCTGCGCCGCCACGGGCGACGCGAACAGGAGCAGGAGGACTGCCGGAAACAGGCGGCGTTGCGCGGTCATGGCTCAGAGGCCCAGCAACTGCTTCACCAGCGGCTCGAGCTTTTCGCCGCGCGCGCTCGTCTCGACGAGCAGGCCCTCCTTGTTGATGAGGAACATCGCGGGTATGCTGCGGATGTTATACTTCCGGCCGAACTCGTTGTTCCAGTGGTCGCCGTCGAAGTGTTGCGGCCAAGGCATCGCCTTATCCTTGGTGAAGGCCAGCATTTTGGCTTTCGCGGCGGCTTTCTTCCCGGCGATCTGCTCGGGGGTATCGATCGCTTTGCCCGCGTTGCGCGGATTCTTGAGCGCGGCCTCGTCGACGATGCCGGAGTTTTCAAACGAGATGCCGATCACCTCGAAGCCCTTGGCGTGATATTCGTTGTAGACGCGGGTGAGACCGGGGAGTTCGGCGATGCACGGTCCGCACCATGTCGCCCAGAAGTCGATGAGCACGACTTTGCCCCGCAGGGCGGCGAGGTCGACCTCGCGGCCGTCGGCGGCGGTGAACTTCAGCTCGACGGGTTTCGAACGCATCCCGGTCACGCGCAGTTGGCCGGCGGCCTGTTTCGCGAGGGCTTCGTCGGGGCCGGCGGCGAGTTTTTTCAGATGGTCCTCGCCGGCGACGGGATCGGCTTTGGCGAGGAGATCGCCGTAAGCGAGCTCGGCGGCGGCGAGTTGGCGCGCCTTGGGGAAGGCGGCGGCGAGAGCGTCGATCTTGGCCCGAACGGCGGCGGCCTCGGGCTTCGCCGCGCGTTTTTGCACCGTCAGGACCTGCGCGTAATCGGCGGCCATCAAGCCGGTCTTCATCGCGTCGGGAAGGCCTGGGATTGCAAGGGCGGCGGCGATGCGGGCACCGAGCGCCGCCTGATAGGCGGTTTTCGCCGCTTCGTCCTTCATCTGGAAGTCCAACCCATCGAGTCCGGAGACCATCATGCCGGAGCGGGGAACCTCGGGAAACTTGGCCGCCGTGTCGAAGGCGGCGTTCATCACCGCCATGGCATCCATCGGTTGCACGCGGGAAAGCGCCATGACCTCGTCCCACGCGAGATCGGCGGGCGTTTTTGGCGTGGCTTCTTTCTTGGCGGCGGCGGGAGCAGGGACCGTCGGGGCGGGATCGGCGGCGAACAGCGGCGCGGAAGCCGCGAGCGCGAGGGCGAGAGTCCGGATGCGGACGAGGGATTTGTTTTTCATGGGAGATAAGCGGTAAAGACGGAAGCCGGGAGGCGGCGGGTTACTTCAACTCGGCGAGTTGGGTTTCGTATGCGGGCCGCTCACGGTCCGATGAGAGCGCGACGGCCTGTCGGAGGAGGGCGACGGCAGCAGGGGCGTCGCCACGGGCACGGGCCACCCGGGCTTTGGCCGACAGCGCCGCCGGATCGGTGTTCGCGGTGATCTCGCAGGCGGCATCGGCCATTTGCGCCAGCATGTCGAGCGGGAGCTTGAGCGCGGTTTTCTCGTCTTCCGCGCGCTGCCGGGCGCGGATGTTGGCGGCCTCGATGCGTTCGCGGATCTCCGGCGTGGCTTGGGCGGGGAGTTCCTGCAGCCGCGCCGGGGCGGGCGGGCTGAGTTGGCCGCGGACGATCGCGACCAACTGGGCGGCGTCGCCCTCTTCACGCGCGGCGACGAGCAGGGCGAGGGCGGTGGCCGTGAATTGCGGCTCGTCGCGGGCGAGCCGCGCACGGTCAAACTTGGAGTCGAGCATGCGGCGGGCGATGAAGGGAAATTCTTTTTCCATCTCGCCGTAACCGGCCTGAAACTCCGCGTAGGTCTTCGCACCCAGCACGGTCCCGTAAAGCGCGGAGGAGCGGCGAAGGCGCGGGTAGCCCGTAGCGTGGTCCCAAGTGCCGGCCAGCACCTGCCGGACCGCGTCATCCATGTAGAACGGGTGGTAATTCACCGCGAGCCGACCCTCTCGATCGATGAGGAATGCGTGAGGGATGCCGCCCTGGGTGTTCATCCACGACTTGTAGGTGGCTTTGTCGGGCGTGTCGTAGGCGACATGGTAGTCCATGCGGTCACCGCGGCCGGCGACGAAGGCGCGCACCATCTCCAGCGTGTTGTTCTCCTTGCGCTTGGTTTCCTCGCCGAGGGCGACATCGGGATTGCTGAACCCGACGACAACGAGGCCGTCCTTGCCGTATTTTTTCTGGAGCGAATTCAGGTGCGGGATGTTGCCGATGCACGGGCCGCACCATGTCGCCCAAAACTCGACGAGGTAGACCTTGCCCTTGGCGAGTTGCGGGATCGGAGCGCCCTTGACCCACTCCGCCACCGCGAGCGGCGGCGCGATTTCTCCGGCCTTGAAACCGGCCGCCCGCGGCGGCGGCGTGGCGGGTGCGACGGTCTCCTTCGCGGGCGGTGTGGTCTGGGCCGATGCCGCCGTAGCCGCCAGAATCAGCCCGGTCAGGATTCGGGATACGTTTGTCTTCATGGAGAAATTCCCCGCTCAGAGGCTCTTTTTGACCTGAAGATAAACGAAGCGCTGGCGCGGATCGTTGTAGCGGCTGTAGAAGCCGGTGTTGTCGCTGAAGAAGGGAGGCTCGGTGTCGAGCACGTTGCTCGCCCCGAGGCGGAACTCGCTCGCGTCGAGCCAGCGCTTCCAACCCTGGGCGCCCGCCGGTATGCGGAAGCCCACTTGGGCGTCCAAGATCGTCGAATGGGGAATTTTGCGGCCGTCGATCCCGGTGGCCGTCGGGAACGCGGGCTTAACGGCCGTCGTCGATGCGTAATACGAATTGGTGTATCTCGCCGTCGCACTGGCGAAGTAGCGGCCTTTTTGCCAACCCAGCGAAGTGTTGCCGCGAAAACGGAGCGGATTGTTCTGGGTGTCGGCAAATTCCACCGCGGCTGTGCTCGCCCGAACCTTCGTTTTGTGGTGGTTGTAGTTGGTGAACGAAAGGCTCCAGTTGAGCTGGCCGATGGTCGCGGGCGAGACCGGCAGCTGATACGCCAGGCGCGCATCGAAGCCGTTTTGCCAGACCGAGGCGAGGTTGATGCGCGAGATATCGAGCTTGGTGATGGCCCCGAAGAAACCGTTCGCGGTATCGGCGGGGGTCGGCGCCGCGCGTTCGAGCCGGCCGACATAGTCCTGGGGGAAATTGAGAATGTCCGTGATCGAGGGCGTCGCCACGGTGTCGCGCCGCTTGCTTTCAAAGTAGTCCACCGTGAGCGAGAATCCGGGCAGAAAGCGCGGCCGCAAAATGACGCCGAAATTTTTCGACCGGCCGGCCTCGACGCGGAGATTGGGATTACCTCCGGTGATATACGTCGGCACGAGGGTCGGCGTCGGCAGGCCGCCGCGGAACGGATCGGAGATCGACAGGTTTGATCCGAGAGTGACGGTGGGAGCGGCGATATTGGCCACCACCGCCGGGGTAAACCCTTCCGTGAGGGAAGCGCGCAAGGTCACGCCGGACACGGGGCTGATCGAGCCGGACACGGTGTCCGAGCGGGTGTTGACGGCGTGATTCGTGTTGCTCCAGCGCCGGCTGGCCCCGACCTCGGCCGCTTCGAGCCCGAAGCGGCGCCACTTCTTACTGAACACGGGCGCTGTCGTTTCGATGTAAGCGGCGGGAGCCGTCTCGGAGGAAGGGGTATAGGTGGGGCCGAAGTTCGTGAGTCCGGTCGCCGCCGTCATACCCGCGCTGATCGGAATGTATTGCGCCGTGCGCTGGTCGTCCCAGCGAACGTCACCGCCGGTCGAAAAGCGCCACGGGCCGGCCGGCAGTTCATAGGCATCGCCCACCAACCGGAAAGCGACTTGGGCGTTGCGGTTATAGAAGGAATTGTGCCGGTCATACCCGAAGAGACTGGCTTCGGTGGCCCGGCCGATGGGGAAGGCTTTGTGGTCGGCGAAGAGGTTGTAAACCGCCCAACGCGAGGCGAGGGAGGTGGGCGCGATGCCGGGCGGCGTGTCGGTGACCCCCGCCCGGCTCAGGTAGGTGCTGAGGTTGTTTTGCGGGTTCCGGCCGTTGGAGAAGAGGCGTTGATATTGGCCCGACGCATCAAGGGTCCATTCCCATTCGCGCCACGTCTTGCCTTTGAAGCCAAAGGTGAGGCGCGCATCATCACGCGTTTGGCGGGAGCTCGGGTCGCGGATGTCCGGTGTGTCAAAGAGCACGGTGATCGGAATACCCACGAAACCCGGCACCACACCCGTGCGGAACGGATTGAAAGGATCCGTGGCGGTCATCGCGTGCGAGAGAAACTGGGGAAAGCTGTAGTTTTGGTATTGGTAGGCGACGTTGGACTCCAAATAGAACGAAAGCTTGTCCTTGACGAAGTCGTGCTCGAACTGGGTCTGGAGCGCGAAATTCTCCTGCGGGCGGTAGAGGACGGAACGGTTGTAACGCGGTTCCGAATCATAGGTGCCGGCGGTGGCGGTGAAGGCGGCCGGCGTGAGCGCGGTGCCGGTGGTGGCGGTCAATCCGTCGGGGATGGCCGCGTAGCGGGCGCCGGGATTGCCCGGGATATTGAGTCCGCCGGCTGCGGCGTTGATGAGGATCGTGCCCGGGGATCCGGCAAAGGCCCGGAGTGTCGTCGTCTCGAAAACCGAGGTGCCGTTGGCGTTGCGAAACGCCGTGGTGGGGGAATATTTTTCGGCCGCCCTTCGGAGGTAGTTGCGTTGGCCGAGATAAACCGGCTCGCGGCGGTTGTAGTCGAAAGAGAGCGTGAGCCGGGAGCGACCGGCGTTGAAGGTGTGCCCGTCGACGAGCGTGGCGCGATACTCCGTGCCGCCGCCCTGGGTGGAGGTGCCGAAGTAGAGCGTGAGATCCCGCGCGGCATAGTCCTTCCGCATCACGATGTTCACCGCGCCCCCGATCGCGCCGCCGCCGTAGATCGCCGAGGCGGCGGCCGGCAGAATCTCGATGCGCTCGATCATGCCGAGCGGAATGCGGCTGATGTCGGGCCCGCCCACGTTGCTGCCGGCCCCGAGGCGCCGGCCGTTGATCAGCACGACGGTCTGGGTCGTGCCGAAGCCGCGGAGATTCACGGCGGCGGTCGAATAAGTCTGGCCGCCAGTCACCTGAGGATTGCCAACGGCGGATTGGAGCACGTTGCCATAGTTCGTCGCCTGCGGAAGATTCCGAAACAGTTCCTCCATGCTCGTGGCGCCCATCTGGTCGATTTCGTTTCGATCAATGACGTTGTAGGGCAGCGGGGCCTCCTCATCGGACCGGAAGAGCGACTTGTTGTTGAGGCCGTCGACCTTCCGGTCGCTGACCTCAAACCGGTCGAGTGCGACGGTATCCTTGGGGTTGGGGATCTTGGAAGGAGCGGACGCGGGAACTGCGGCGGCGGGAGCCGTTTGGGAGAAGGCCGACGGCGCGAAAACGATCAGCAGCGAAACGGCTAGGGCAACCCGGCCGGAGGTGTTTGTGGTTGTGGTTGTGGTGATCATGGGGAAAATCAAAGCCCGAGCAGCCGGCGGATTTCGGCTTCGAGGCGGTCTTCGGCGGGGTTGACGGCGACGATCTTGCCGTCCGGGCCGGCGAGGAGCACGTGCGGAATCGGCTGCACGCCGTAGCGCA
>JBDNFZ010000484.1:0-1991 GCA_041689555.1 Opitutaceae bacterium
CGCCAGCTCCTCCGCCCTTGGCTCGGTCCGTCAGTCGGCCGGCGCTTCCTCCGAAGCGCCGGCCGCTTCGTTTTACCACGCCGTTTCGACCGTGGTTTTCAAATCGGTCAGATACCGTGACGTTCACGCCGCTGCTCGCACGAGCCTGTCCTTCCTCCCCGGTGCGCTCCGCGGCCTCGGCATCTTCGCGAACTACACCCGCAACTACGCCGACCAGCGCCGTGGCGGCCTCGTGCCGCACCAGATCAGTGGCGGCGCGAGCTACTCGTGGCGGCGCCTCTCGACCAATGCGCGCGTGGTCTGGACCCCCGACACCCCGTGGACACAGAACAATATCAATCAGTATCGGGAAGGGCGCACCCTCCTCGACCTCAGTGCGAGCTACAAGATCACGGATCGCGTGAGCGTCTCCGTCAGCGGTCGCAACGTCGGCAACGAGCCGCACCGCCGCATCGAACGCCGTCCGGAAGGCCGCATCGTGGCCAACGAAGAATACTACGGGGCCGCGTGGTCGATGACGGTCCGCGGGACATTCTAAGGACTCGCGAAAAGATAACTTGAGCAAAAGACTGCATAGTCAGCGAAGTGCGGTCAGCCGGTGCGGAAACAAACGCCGGCTATTATCGATCCGATTCGGCGCAAATATAGCGCACTCGGAGATATGATGGGCCTGAAAAGTGACATGGGGTGATCAGGCGAGCGCGGAGGCGCAAACTGACCATTGCCATGAACCCAAATCATCCCCGCCAGCGCACCGGCTCCGGCCGCGACCGAGTTCAGCCCACCAGCCCCGACCGCGCCCGCCGCGGTTCCCCCGCCCCCGAGCTGCGGCGCGGCCACCCCGCCGGACGGCAAAGCGCACCGGGTGATCAAACTCGGCGTCGATGTGCATTGGCGCGAGCACGTGGTGGTGCGGCAGATCGACGGCACCGCGCCGCAGCCGGCGCAGCGTTTCGCGCCGGAAGCGTTCGTGGCGTGGGTGGCCAAACAAGCGGCGCAGGCCGACGTGGTCCATTGATGCTATGAAGCCGGGCCGTTCGGTTTCGTGCTCCACCGCCGGCTGGTGGGCTTGGGCGTCAGGAACCTCGTCGTGCGGCCGCGCAACCGGGACCAACACGGCACAAAAGTGAAGACCGACCGGCGCGACGCGCTCGCCCTGGTTTCGTGTCTGGACCGGCATGTCGCCGGCAACACCGAGGCGCTCGCCAGCATCCGGATTCCGACCGAGGCCGAAGAGCGCGCCCGCAGCCTCACCCGTCAACGCGAGCAGTTGCTCGAACACCGCAAGCGCTGCGCCGCGCAGGGCCTGAGCTGCGCCCGGTTTTACGGCCACGATCTGCCCGAGGAATGGTGGCGGGCGAAAAGATTTGCCGCTCTGGACGCGGAGCTGCCGGAGTTCCTGCTCGCCCTGCCGGCGAGCACGCAACGGCTGGCCCTGCTCGCGCACACCGAACCGGAAGCCCTCGGTGCGGCGATCAAATCCGCGCAGGCCCACGAGCTGCCCGCCGGCTTGGGCGCCCTCACCGCGCAGAACCGTCGACCGTGAGATCGGTGTTGGAGCGGAGCGCGCGCACAGGATGAACCTCTCGACCCACACCGGTCAATGCGCGCTCCTGAACCGTCCGCTGCTACGCAGATCAAATCGTCGCTGGCGGGGCGGAAGCCAGCGGCCGACTGAACGGAGACGCTTAGTCAGAGCGGGCTTTGTAGTAAGACGCTTCGAGACGATCCCACGCGAGGGTCACGTTCTTTTTTGCACTGTCCCACGTGGCGGCGGTCGCGTTCCCCATGGCATTCATCTTCTCCTTGTAGTTGGCTTCGGGGTCTTTGAGTTCCGCCATGGCCGACTTGCGGCTCGCGCTCGCCTTCGCTTCGGAATAGTCGGCCCGGAGCTGGCTGACATCCGCGTCCAGTTTTGAGGTCACGGCTTTGACCCCGGCGGTGAAATCGCTGCGTTTTTCCCAAGTGTGGTCCTTTACGTCGGCCCAAGC
>JBDNFZ010000485.1:0-2981 GCA_041689555.1 Opitutaceae bacterium
CGCCGAGGGTGAGCTTGAGGGGAATCGGGGCTGGCGCGACGGGCGCGGCGCCCTCGACCGGGGCGGGCAGCGAATCGGCCGACGGCGGCGGCACGAGCTGGATCCGCTCGAGCCAAACGTCGCCGACGGAGCCGAGCCGCGTCTGCACATCGCCGAGAAACTCCAGCCAGTTGCCTTTGGTGGCGACGAGACCGTCGAGCGCGGCGATCTGTTTCCGCGCCTCCTCGATCTGGGCGACGTTGGCGGCGTTGCGCGCCTCGACGGAGCGCAGCGGCTGAAGCTGTTGTTGGGTCTGGGCGATCCCTGCACGGGCGACCTCGACCCGGTTTTGAAAATAGAGGATCGGCGGCGCCAACACCGCCGCCGCGAGCAGGGCCGCAGCCAAGTAGGAGGGCTGGCGCTTGCGAAACGCGAGGTCCGCCGCGATGGCCGGAGGCAGCAGGCTGACGCTCGCGACCGGCTGCACCAGCGGCACGGCGAGGCCGACGAGATCGGCCATCAGGTGGCCGAGGCTCCCGGCGCCGGCGGCGCGGGCGTCGGCGGACACCTCGACACCGCGAAGGGCATCGTAGCGTTGCACGGGGAGCTTGAGACGTTCGGCGAGGGTCGCGGGAAGCTCGGCGATCAGCGCGCCGCCGCCGGTGACATAGACGCCGGCGGGTTGGGGTGCGCCGGTGATCCGGCGGTGGTTCACGATCGAGCGCGTGAGCTCAAGGTGGAGGCGGCCGACGAAGCCGGCGGCGGCGCGCTGCACGGCGGCGCGGGCGGGCGAGGTGTCGGGGAGCTCGGAGCGGTCGCCGAGGACCGCGAGCTTGAGCGCCTCGGCGGCGGGGAAATCGATGCGCAACTCCTCGGCGATCGCGGAGGTGACGACGTTGCCCGCGAGGGGAAACGTGCGGATATAAAACCGCTCGCCGTCGAGAAAGAGGAGGTGGGTCGAGCGGGCCCCGATGTTGATCACGAGCGCGCTGGCCGGCGCGTCGGGGTAGCTGTAGCGAAAGGCGGCGCGCAGGGCGAGGCTGCCCGGCACCGCGCTCTCGGGCGCGAAACCGGCGGCGTCGGCGGCGGCGAAGAGGTTCTCCAGCGCGTCGAACTTCGCGGCGGCGAACATGACCTCGAGATCAAAGCCGTCGTCGGCGAACACGACCTGATCCCAAACCACCTCCGCCAGAGGATACGGGATGTTCTGCGAGGCCTCGAAGACGAGGCTCCGGGCGCGTTTGGATTTATCGAGCGCCGGGGTCTTGATGAACTTGGTCAGCGCAAGATGCCCGGGCACGGCGAGAGCACACGGGCCGCCGAACTGGCCGCGGGCCGCGACCGCGCCGAGGGCGAGGCCGGTGTTTTCAACCCAACGCGGTTCATGCGCGGGGTCGGCGTCCTGCGTCTCGCAGGCGAAACGTTGGAGGACGATGCGGCCGGTGGCACTGACACCGAAGACCCCTGCGGCGACGTGGCTGGCACCTAGGTCAACGGCAAGGACTCGGTTTACTCGCATAGTTCGGGGGGGAACATTCAGGCGATTTTAGTTCAACGCGCGCGGCAAGCGGAAACTCACGGCCCGGCGCGAACGGGCGGCAACGTGGCGGGTTCGCGACGGACGAAGCTCGGGGTGGACCGGGGATACGCAGACGCAAACGGAGTCAGATACTGCGGCAGCAACAAGCCGGCGTTGGCCGGCGCGCCCGCCGCGACGGCGACCTCGAACGCCCGCATCGCGGCGGGTTCGGCGAGAGCCGCCACGCTTGCCGCACGACTCGGCGGAACCGGCCGGCCGCCCGCGAGCAACGTGACGTGCCAAAGCTTCGGCGGACCGCGGAGCTGGTCGCGTTTCACCAATTCGGGCGGAAGATAGAACCGGATGCTCGCGCGGCCCGCCTCAAGCGCGACGCATTCGGCCTCGCAGCGATAGATTTCGGTCCGCCGCGAGCCGCCGGGCGAGGCCGGCAGCTCCCAGCCGAGCATCAAACCGACCCGCACGCGGCTCACAAACCGGCCGCTCCCCTCGGCCGGCGGAGACACCGCCAACGCCACCTCCGCCTCAAACCACGGGTCCGGCGCCCCGTTCGGCGCGCGTGCCGTCGCGAAACGCACGGTCGAGACTTCGACGGTCTCGGCCGCGACGGCCGAGGTCGCGGCGAAGGCCACGAGGGACAAAACAACGACCAATGAGCGCAGGGGTGGCACGGCGGAAAAAAAGTTGTGCGGTTCGGACCGCGGGTCACGCTAATTTTTTTGCCCTGTGAATCCCGAGCCGATTTCCTTCCCGCCTGTGTCCAAACCGCCGGCCCTCGCCCACAAGATCGCCGTGCTGGTTTTCCTAGAAAACGCGGCAGGCGAGCACCTTTTGTTGTTGCGGGCTAAACCGCCGAATCTCGGCAGTTGGAGCCCGATCGGCGGCAAACTGGAGACGGCGACCGGCGAGTCGCCCTTCGAATGCGCGGTCCGCGAAACCCGCGAGGAAACGGGCTTCGCCATCACCGGGGCCGACCTGCACCTCTTCGCGATGATCGCGGAAAAAGCCTACGAGGGGCACGCCCACTGGCTGATATTTCTTTTTAACTGTAAGCGCCCCATCCCCGGGTTGCCGCCGGACATGGCCGAGGGGAAATTCGGTTTCTTTAGCCGCGCCGCGATCGGCACGACGTTGGCGATCCCCGAAACCGACCGCAACGCGCTCTGGCCGATCTACGACCGTTACCGGGATCGCTTCGTCGCGCTCAAGGCCGACTGCGACCCCGGCTCGCCCGTTCGGGTTGAGATCGAACAGATCACTCCGGCCGCCGATTAGGCCGCGGCAGTGTCAAAGTCGTCCGCGGTGTAATGAAGCGGTAATCGCGGGGTGAGCGATCGGACCGGGAGGAGCGATTATTAGTTGGCGGGGCGCGGGGTGGCCCGGTCACACGGACCGGGTGGAGCGTGCCGGGCCGCGGCGGCGGTGCGCGCGGCCAAGGCGGTGCCAGCGTCAGGCCCGCAGCGAC
>JBDNFZ010000486.1:0-3998 GCA_041689555.1 Opitutaceae bacterium
GCGGGGAGGGCGGGCCGGCCGGCCCGCCCTCCCCAACACCGCTGGCCAAGGGCAGCTTGCTTGAAGCCTCTGCCCTTGGCCAGCAGTGCTACAAGGTCCCGATGCTACCCGAGAAAGTCTGGTTTTCTTCCGGCGGTTGTTGATGTTTTGACTGTAGGCCCGACCGCTGGTCGGGCTTCGCTTCAAAGGAAAAACCGACCACCGGTCGGTTCTGCAAAAACGCAGCGAGTCGAGTTATTCACCGGCCTTGGGATTGAGGCGTAGCGGCGAGCGGCAGCGCTGTTGAAACTCAAACCCACGGGCAGAAATGCCCGCGCCGCGGTAACCCAATCACAGAGGAGACAACCGGGTTGCCATCGCGAGAGTGCGGTAGCAAAGACGCGAAATGCCGCCGGGCTTGGGCAAACGAATCAGACCCCGGCGAGCACCTTGGTGAGGTAGTCCCGGTTCGCGCGGGCGTTGGCGGTCGTTTCGTCGGCGGTAGCGCCGATCTTGCAGCACTCGACCATAACGGGGCCGTTGAAACCGCCGGATTTCAGTTTTTTGAAGACGGCGGCGAAGTCGACTTTGCCGGCCCCGAACTGGATCATGACATCGGGCTTTCGTTTACCGGCGGCATCGATTTCGACCGAGCAGTCCTTCGCGCAAAAGCCGGTGACGTGCGGCAGAATCGGCTCAAGCTCGGCGACGGGGTCTTTGCCGGTGTAGTAGATGATGTTGCCGGCGTCATACCAGATTTTGAAGTTGGGGTGTCCGACCTTCTTGATCGCGGTCATGATTTCGTCGGCCGCGCCGCTGCCGCCGCCGTGCGGCTTCATGACGAGGTTGATCCCGCGCTCCTGCGCAAAGGCGGCGGCGTCGGCCATGATTTTGAAATACTTTTCGTAGCGCTCGGGTTTGCTCTCGCCGAAGGTGAGGGCGAATTCCACGCCCATGGTCCGGCCGTTTTCGAGCTGTTTGCGCGTGTCGGCGATCGCGGCGGGAAGATCGAGATCCGTTTTCAACCGGAGGGCGGTCATGTTCACCTTGAGACCGCGGGCGGCGATTTTCTGTTTGAGCGCCGCGAGATATTCGGGGGTGGCGCCGGTGGTCGTAAAGGGATCCGCCTTGGTGGGCGTGAGGAGACCGGTGTGGGAGTAACCGGCGGCTTTGATGGCATCGAGGGCCTCGTCATAGGACCAATTGGTCCACGGGCGGTTGAAGCAACCGACGGTCCATCCGGGACCGGCGGACTCGGCAAGGGCGCGCGGCAGCAGGGCGATGGCGGCGGCGGCGGACGAAGTGGCGATCCAGTGGCGACGGGTAAGCGGAGGCATGATGGGAAGCGGTGGTGGCGAGCGGGGAAGGCCAAATACTTCGCTGGCGGCCGGCTTGGACAACCCGATTTAGGCTCGGCTGAAAGTCCGGTCACGGAAAGACCGGTGCTCAACCTTCTTCAACCTTTTTCAGGTTTTGAACTGAGCCCGCGGGCGGGTCCGCGCCGCGGTCCAATCTCGACATTCGGGGCCTCGGTCATCGTTGGAATTGACCTCGGGATCACCGTCGCTTGCTTCGGCTGATGTCGTCCGCCCCCGCCTCGCCCGCGCCCGCGTCTTGGTTTCAGCGTTGTCTCAACGGCGTCGAGCGCGTCGGCAACGTGCTGCCGAATCCGTCGACGTTGTTCGCGATCCTGGCGGCGGTGGTCGTGGGCTTGTCGTGGGTTTTCAGCCGCATGGGCGTCGCGGTGATCCATCCCGCGACGGGCCAGAGCGTGCCGGTGATCAACCTGCTGAGCGTCGAAGGGCTCCAACGGATGGTGCTCAATCTCGTGCCCAACTTCGTCGGGTTTCCGCCGCTCGGGTCGGTGCTGGCCTGCCTGGTCGGGATCGCGGTGGCGGAGCGCACAGGGCTGGTGGGCGCGGGTTTGCGGCTGATCGTGATGGCGGCGCCGCGCCGTTGGTTGTCGGCGATCGTGGTCTTCGGCGGGATTCTTTCGCATTCCGGGGCGGACGTGGGCTACGTGCTCTACGTGCCGCTCGGGGCGGCGATTTTTCACGCGGTGGGGCGGCATCCTTTGGCGGGGCTCGCGGCGGCGTTTGCGGGCGTGGCCGGGGGCTTCAACGCCAACATCGTGCTCGGCACGATCGACGTGCTGCTGGCCGGGATCACGCAGGCGGCGGCGTCGGTCGTGCGGCCCGGGATCGTCGTGAGCCCGGCGGCCAACTGGTATTTTCTCACGGTCTCCTCGGTGTTGATCACCGGCGTCGGGGCTTGGGTGACGGAGCGGATCGTCGAGCCGCGGCTCGGCCCCTACGCGGGCGACGCCAAGCGCGAGGAGATCAAGCCGCTCGGCGCCGACGAGAAACGCGGCCTGCGCTATGCCGCGATCGCGGTGCTCGCGGTGACGGCGCTCGTGCTGCTGGGCACGTTGACTGCGGGCGGATTTCTGCTCGATCCGAAGAACCCGACGTTTCTCGGCTCCATCTTCATCCGCGGTCTGATTTTCTTCATCTTCTTCTACGGGCTCGTGGCCGGCATCGCCTACGGGATCGGCGCGCGCACGATCCGCAACGATCAGGATGTCGTCGCCGGCATGGACGCCTCGGTGTCCACGATGGGCTCCTACATCGTGATGGCGTTTTTCGCGGCGCAGTTCCTCGCGTATTTCAACTGGACGAATCTCGGCACGGTCATGGCGGTAAAAGGGGCGGGCGTGATCAAGCAGCTCGATCTTCAGGACAGCCCGATTTTGCTGATGGTCGCGCTGGTGTTTTTCACGGGCGGGGTGAACCTGGTGATCGGCAGCGCCTCGGCGAAGTGGACGCTCTTGGCGCCGATCTTCGTGCCGATGTTCATGCTGCTCGGCTACTCGCCGGAACTGGTGCAAGGGGCCTACCGGGTGGGCGACAGTTGCACCAACATCATCACGCCGCTGAACCAATATTTTCCGCTGATTCTGGGCTTCGCCGCGCGCTACGTGCCGAAGACGGGCATCGGGACTATGATCGCGATCATGCTGCCCTACTCGGTGGCGTTTCTGCTGGCGTGGACGCTGATGCTGACGGGCTGGATCGCGCTCGGGTTGCCGGTGGGACCGGGGGCGGGGTTGTTTTTGCCGCGTTGAGCGCGGGCCCCAAGCCGGCCTGATCCTCGCGCACGGGACCGCTTGATTTGGCTCCGAGCGCGCTGCCATCACTCCGACCCTGCCCCGGATTCTGAGTGCGTCCGATGGCGTTGCGGATCGGGCTACCCAAGGGCGGACGACCCAAAATGAAATAGGCTGTTTTGATCGCCCGAACACGAACCCAAACACGAAAACTATCAAAAATTGGCCAGACCTTCGGGCCCTCGCCCGGTCGCCCGCATCGATCGCCACCGTCAAAGGTCAACCCATGCCCTTTTTCGGCGTCCTGTTGCTGCGGAGGCGTCTTCGCTTTCAGGCGGTCGTCTTCTGTTCCGCAAATCCATACCGGCGCGATCCCCGGAAAAATCCGGATTCCTATCCAGGACCTGTTGCGGATAGTTTGAGGATTATCACGCGGGAGACACTGGCGACCGAACGACCGGAACCAACGATGAAGCCTTTAAATCGGGTGCCTGATTTAAAGGACTGATAAACATCGAATCGGCCTCGATATCGCCACCGGTTTGATGCGCCCTTGACGAAAACCGGAACGGGGGTTTTTTGGCGCGCGAACAGTGCGCTGACCGGGGTTGTCTTCTTTCCCCTGCCGCAGAGCACGACTTCAGGAGCGTCGGGACTGAACTTTTTGCTCAGGCAAGCGGTGACGATGGCGCCATTCAGTGTGGGTAAGCACGACACCACGCTACCGCCGAAATGTGCATGAATCTCGCGCCGTGTATAATCGTGGCCGAGTGCGAACACTATTTCTTGGTTCTTTTGGATTTAGAGGTCTTTTTTGACTTCTCAAAATCCTTGGAACTGGGTGCGCCCGGGTCGGAAGGTTTGCGCATGTGCTCTTTGCCACCGCGGGCGATGCGTTCTTGTTTCGCATGAA
>JBDNFZ010000487.1:0-3720 GCA_041689555.1 Opitutaceae bacterium
CTCGCGGAGCGCCCGGTGGGTGGCACGTTCGCCGCCGACAACGTCGAAGGGTTTGTCCGCCTGCTCGAGGGCAGCGGCACGATCACGGCCGAGCGCCGCGATGAAATGACGGTGGTTTTGCGCGCGGCGCGTTAGGGCTCTCGCCACCGTTGGCGAAAAATCATGCGAATGCGGATAACCCGTTTCGTCCGGCGCTGCGTCTCAGGATTGCTTCCCTTGCTCCTGTTGATGAAACCCCTGATTTCCACCGGCTCGGCCGCGGCCTTCGCCGCGTGTTCTCTGGCGTGCGCGCTTGCGCCCTTGCAGGCCGGTGAAGCTGTGCGCAAGAGCTACGATATCGCCCGTGGCGATGCCGTCGGCACCCTGAAGCGTTTCGCAGATGAGTCGGGTCGGCAGGTGGTGTTCATGGTCGATGTTGTCCGCGGCGTGACGACCAATCCGCTGCGGGGCGAGTATACCGTGCGGGAAGCGCTCGCGCGGCTCGTCGCCGACACAGGACTGATTGTCGAGGAGGACGCGAAATCAGGGGCGCTGATGGTGAATCGGGCGAGGAACGACGAATCGCCCGCAGCGAAAGCCAAACCAACCTCGTCGCCGCCCACCGGGAACACTTCCCCAAAATCCCTTATGAAAAAAAACAGCCTCTTCAGCGTGATCGGAGCGTGGCTTGTCCTCTCCCTATCGTCGACCCAAGCTCAGACGCCGGCCACGATTGAAAACACCGGCACCCTGCAGGGTCGCGTGCTCAACGAACGCAGTGCCCAGTATGTCGAAGGCGCCCGCATTTCGATCGACGGCACCAGTCTTGTCACCCTCACCGACGCAGAGGGCAACTTTCGCCTGACGCAGGTGCCGGCGGGCGCGGTGAAGGTGCAGACGTTCTACACCGGCCTGCCGCGTGATCTGCGCTCCGCCGAAATTACCGCAGGCAAGGCCACCGAGCTCAACATTACACTGGTGGCGCAACCCATGCGCGACGACGTCGTCCAACTGGGCGAGTTTAAGGTCTCAACCTCGCGCGAAATGGACGCCTCGGCCCTGGCCATCAACGAGCAGCGGTTCGCCCCTAACATCAAGCAGGTCGTGTCGACGGAGCAGTTTGGCAATGTGGCTGAGGGCAACACCGCCGAGTTCCTGAAATTCCTTCCCGGAATCACGATCAGCTACACGGGCGGCAATGCCAGAGGTATCTCGATCGATGGCGTCCCGTCCGACTACGTGCCGGTCACGATCGACGGCTTCAATCTCGCTTCCGCCGACGGCGGCAGGACAAACCGCACCGTCATGGCGGACATGGTTTCGATCAACAATCTCTCGCGCATCGAGGTGCTCAATACGCCGACGCCCGAATCCCCGGCCTCCGCGCTCGCGGGCACGGTGAACATGGTGACCCGCAGCTCCTTCGAGCGGGCGAAGCCGTTGTTTCAGTCCAACGTGTATTTCAGCATGCGCGACAACGCGAAGAGCTTCAGCAAAGTTCCCGGCGCCAAGCCGAGCCCGAGCCGCAACATCTATCCGGGATTCGACTTTTCCTACTCGGCGCCCGTGAACAAGAAATTCGGTTTCTCAATTTCGGCGGGCGCATCCACCAGCTATTCGGCTCAGGATCGCTCGCAGGCGTCGTGGCGCGGCACCCTTTTGCCCAGCGCCGGAACTGCTTTCCCGATCACTGATTTTACGAAGCCCTATTTGTCGTCCTATCGCGTGGAGGATCAGCCCAAGATCACCACGCGCCGATCGCTGGCCGGCTCCCTTGACTTCAAGCTGTCTGACAACGACCGCATTTCCGTGGGCATCCTTTATTCCTCCTTCGACGTGCAGTTCACGCTGCATTCTCTGACGTTTAACCCCGGGGCGGTGCAGGCCGGTGGCTTCTCCTCGACATTCGTCCGCGGGGTCGCCGGCGCGGGTAACGTGTCAATGATCCACAACGAGCGGAATCGTTTCAACAGCACCTTTATGCCGAGCGTGGTCTGGAAACACCAGGGCCCCGACTGGAAGGCCGACCTCGGTATGGCTTACTCATCGGCGACGGACAAAAACCGCGACGTCAACCAGGGATACTTCCGCGCGGTGAATGCGATTCGGCGCGGTCTCACCGTCTCGTTTGACGATGTCACCTATCTGCGTCCAGGCACGATTACAGTGAAGAATGCGGCCGGCAGTGAGGTGAATCCCTACCTGATCTCCGACTATGCGCTGACTTCAGCGACGAGTCAGCAGAATGCCACCCACGATACGCAGAAGACCGCATATGGCAGTGTGAGTCGGAAGCTCTATACGAAGGTTCCGGTCACGCTGAAGGCGGGGTTCAGTCTCCAGGAAGGAGTGCGCGATATCACGGACGACTCCGCGACCTACAACTATGTCGGTGCGGACCGTATCGCCAACACCACGGCCGTCGTCGGCGATGATGCGCTGGCGCCCTTTCTCGACCCGTTTTTTTCGCAGCGCGTGCTGCCCTTCGGATTTCCCGCTTCCCAAGCGCCCAGTAATCGCAAGGTGTGGGGGCACTACACCGCTCAGCCGACCTATTTTACCACCAACGCCAATACGACCGCGCGCAACCGGGTGGCGACCTCCAAGTTTGCCCGGGAAAGAGTGGTGGCACCCTACGTGCGCACGGACTTCAGTTTCCTCGATCAGCGCCTGAAGATCGTCGCCGGCGTGCGCGGTGAAAAAACCATGATTCTCGCCAATGGACCGCTGAGGAATCCGCAGATAAACGCCAACGGCATCGAGCGCGGATCCACGACCGAGAAAACCTACGACAAGCTCTTCCCAAGTCTCAACGCAAGTTACGAGATCCGTGAAAACTGGATCGGGCGCCTCGCCGCCTACGAGTCCATCGGTCGGCCCGACTACAATCAATATGCCGGCGGTTTGACCCTGCCGGATACGAGCGCCGGGGACAGCGCCACGAATCGGATCGTGGTCAACAACGTCGATATCAATCCGTGGGCCGCCAAGTCGCTCGTCCTGCGCCTGGAGCACTATTTCCAGGGTGTCGGCGTGGTCTCGGTCGCGGCTTTTCGCCGCGACGTGCGAAATTTCTTCGGCAGCACGGTGCAATCCGCCACCCCTGAGTTTCTCGCTACCAACGGCCTCGATCCGAACGCCTACGGTCGCTACGGAGTATCCACCCAATTCAATCTTCCGGGATCGGTGCGGTTTGAGGGCGTGAGCTTCAACTACCGCCAGAGCCTCACCTTTCTACGCCATTGGGCTCGTGGCTTCGAGGTCTTCGCCAATGGCACTTCCCAGCGCGCGGTGGGCGACACCGGCGGGAATTTCGCGGGTTATATTCCGCGGAGCGGCAGCGCCGGCCTCAGCTTCACCCGCGAAAAATACAACCTGCGCATCAATCTGAACCATCGCGGCCGCACGCGACTGAATCCCGTGGCGGCGGGCGCAAGCATCGAGCCCGGCACCTTCAACTGGCAGCCGCCGTCTACGTTCGTCGACGTCATCGGTGAATTCAACATCCGCAAGAACCTCTCGGTTTATGCCAATTTGCGCAATGTCACCGACCAGGGAGCGACGACGGAAACCTACGGCCCCAGCACGCCGCGCAACGCCCGGTTTTTCCAAACGACCAAGTATGGCTCGCTCTGGACCTTTGGCGTCAACTGGTCGCATTGAGGCACGGTTCCCATGAGGAATTTAAAGCTATTGGTTCAGTCTATCATCGCTTGGCTGCTGCCGTGGGTCGTCCCGGCA
>JBDNFZ010000488.1:0-1374 GCA_041689555.1 Opitutaceae bacterium
CCCTGCTTGATCGCGTCGAGGAAATCGCGCTGCTCGCGCTCGGGTCGCGGCCAGAGTTTGTTCGTCTTGGGGTCGTAGGTTTTCCGAAACACGGCCATGTCGCTCGCGGCGAGCGGGCCCGCCCACCCCTTGTTGCCCACCCAACCTTCGGTGCCTTCGAAGCGGATCGAGACTTCGCCGGTCGTCACTTCGAGCGTCACGCCGTTCGCGTAGGTGTAGGTGATGTCGTAGGTCTGCGGGACGGTATTGACGGAGTCCGGCGGGATCACGCCCTTGCCGCTGACCGCGATCGGCCCGGAGTTCTCCGAAAAATTCGCGACCTGCGCCGTGTCGACCAGATGCGCGCCCCAATCGGTGAGCGAGCCGCCCGAGAAATCCCGGATCTGCCGCCATACCTGCGCGTCCGTCAGCGTCGGCGTGAAGGGCCGGTGGGGCGCGGGGCCGAGCCACATCTCGTAATCGAGATCACTCGGGACCGCGGCCGGTTCCTCGCGCTTGAAGGCGGGTTTCACCACCAGACCGACTTTGATCCCCTGGAGTTTTCCGATGCCGCCGTTGCGCACCGCCTCCGCGAGCTTGTGGTAATAAATCACCGCGCGATCTTCGAGCCCCACGGCGAACATCGCGTTGCGCCGCGCCACGTCGGTCACGAGTTCGCGGCCCTCCGCGATCGTGAGCGTGGGTTTTTCGCAGAACACTTTCTTTCCCGCCGCGAGCGCCATCTGCGCCATCGTCACATGCCAGTGGTCCGGGGTGGAGATCACCGCCACGTCGATGTCGGGCCGCTCCAACAGCGTGCGAAAATCGCGGATCATCGCGCAGCCGGGCCGGCCGTAGTGCCCGTCCGCGAGTTTGCGCGCCTCCTCGCGGCGGCGGCCATAGACGTCGCACACCGCCACGACCTGCGCGTCGTCTTGCTGCAAAAACGACTTCAGGTTCACCCCGATGCCGTGCGCGCCGAGGCCGATAAACCCGAGCGTGACCTTGTTAGACGGGGCGTTGGCCCCGAGCAATCGTGCGGGGATGATTTGCGGCGCGAGGCCGGCGGCGAAGACACCGGCAAGACCGGATTTGAGAAACGAGCGACGGGTCGAAGCGGACGTTTTCATGGGGATGATTGCGAATATGAGGGTGCATCCCGCGAGGTCCAGCGCCCATCGCGCTCCGGACGATTTCGGTCGACGTGCAGCTCCGCCTGCCACCACCACGCGACTGCAGATTTCGACGCCCTTTGCGCCCGGGACTCATTCAAACCGTGAAGCGGTCGTTCCTGTCCCCGAAGGCGTTCGTCCGGTCGGGTCAGTGACAGACCAGGAGAATCCCGGCCGCCCCGCGGACTTGGCCGTAGCTCTGGAACTTCTCGCCGAGGAGGCC
>JBDNFZ010000489.1:0-1157 GCA_041689555.1 Opitutaceae bacterium
GCGGGCGGTGGTCAGGCGTCGGCTCCGGTGAGGGTGCGGAAGATCTCGTCGAGGCGGGCGCCGGGCTGGCGGGCGCGGAGGGCGGCGGGGGTTTCGTCGGCGACGATGCGGCCGCGGGCGATGATGATGACGCGGGTGCAGATGGCGTCCACTTCCTCGAGGATGTGGGTCGAAAGGATCACGGCTTTCTCGGCGGCCATGTTTCTGATGAGGGTGCGGACCTCGTTTTTCTGGTTGGGGTCGAGGCCGTCGGTGGGCTCGTCAAGGACGAGGGCGGGCGGGTTGTGAATGAGGGCCTGGGCAAAGCCGACGCGTTGCTTGTAGCCCTTGGAAAGGGTTTCGATGGTCTGGGCGCGGACGGAGGCGAGTTGGGTAAGACCGAGGACGTGTTCGACGCGGGCGCGTTTTTCGACGGCGGCGCGGAAGCCGCGGATTTCGGCGATGAACCCGAGGAATTCCTCGACGGTCATCTCGGGGTAGGCCGGGGCGCTCTCGGGGAGGTAGCCGAGCTGGCGCTTCACGCCGACGGGATCGACGGTCACGTCGATGCCGCCGACGGTGGCGCTGCCGGCGGTGGGGCGGATGAAGCCGGTGATCATCTTCATCGTGGTGGACTTGCCGGCGCCGTTGGGGCCGAGAAAGCCGAGGATTTCGCCGCGGTTGACGGTGAAACTGATGCCGTCGACGGCGCGATTGGCACCGTAGGTTTTAACGAGACCTTGGACTGCGATCATGGGATGGAGCGGGGTTGGGAGGGAAGCGGAAGGTCGATGGGAGGCGAAACGCGAAAAAAAGTTCCCCGAAAGGTTCAAGCGGATTTTTTCGGAGAAAGCCGGGGCAAGAATGCCGTGAGCAGGCCGATCAACGGCAAATAGGCGCAGACTTGGAAGACATAAGCGATGCCGCTGCGGTCTGCGAGGACACCCAAAGCTGCGGAGCCGAGGCCGCCCATGCCGAAGGCGAAACCGAAGAAAATCCCGGAGACGAGGCCGACCCGGCTAGGCAACAAGTCCTGCGCGTAAACCAGGATCGCGGAAAAGGCCGAGGCGAGCACGACCCCGATGACCACGGTGAGGATGGCGGTCCAGAAGAGGTTGGCGTGGGGCAGCAGCAACGTGAACGGGGCGACGCCGAGGATGGAGACCCAGATCACGGCC
>JBDNFZ010000490.1:0-2183 GCA_041689555.1 Opitutaceae bacterium
AAACTCGCCGGCGTGCCCGCCACCGTCGGCAACCTCATCCAGCCGGTCGTGCTGCTCCTCATCCGCGGGTGGTGGGGCCGGTCCTTTTTCCTGACGGGCAAAGGCAAGCTGATGAACCTCGACCGCACGACGGCGTTCTTCACCTAACTCGATCTGCCCCTGCCCAGGCTGAACGCGATCATGGCCGGTTCGACCGGGTGTTTTGGCGGCTTGTTGCTGCTCGTGGGGCCGGGTTCGCAGCTCGTGAGCGTGCCGCTGATGATCACGATGGTCGTCGCCTACGCGACGGCGCACAAGGAAGAGCTGGCGGTGATTTTCTCCGACACCGACAAATTTACGGGCGCCGCGCCGTTCCTGTTTCTGCTCGCCAGCGTGATCGTGTTTACGTTCGGCCCCGGCCGGTTCTCGCTCGACGCGATCTTCGCCAAGAAGTCGGCGAAGCGATCAGACCTTCACGACCTTGGTGCCGGCGATGAGGTCGTGGAGGCAGCGGCGGTCGGCGCGGAAGATGAAGCAGTAGTTCACGATCGTGAAAACGTTGCCGATCATGGGGACGGCGCCGAGGATGCCGGGCACCAACGAGCGGAGGAGCCAGCCGTAGACGAAGCCGGGGTTGCTCTCGTCGGCGGTGCGCACGATGCGGATACCGAGGACGCGCTTGCCGATGGACTGGCCGCGCATCGAGATCATCACGACTTGGACGATCAGGAGGGAAAAGGTGAACAACAGGAGCAAAGAAAGGCCAAGCAGCAGCCGGCCGGGATTGATGTCGGAAAAATCCGGTTGTTGGCCGCGACTGGCGGCGAGCGCGGCGTTAAGAAACGAGCTGCCGAGGACGAGAATCCCCGGCGTCGCGGCGGCGAGCCCGATGAGCGAATCGAGGGCGACGGCGGCGAGCCGGGTGCCGCGCTCGGCGAGCTCGGGTTCGGCGGAAGTCGGAGTGGCCGCAGTGAAAGCGGGGATGGAAAAGGATTCGGCGGGAGGCACCTCGGTCTGCAAAGGGGGCGGAGCGTTCAGGGGCAGGCCGCTGTTGAAATCCGGAAAATCGCCGAGGCGGCGCCACTCGGTCTGGCCGGCGGCTTTGGCCTGGGTGTCGAGATTGGCGCGGCCGGATTGAATCCACGCGCGGATCTGGCCGGCCGAGGCCGGGCCGTATTCTTTGCCGTCGCCGCCGAGGATGGTGAACATGGCGGGATGCAAACTCGCGGCACGGCGAGCGTCAACGCCGCGAGGGGCGGAGGACTTCGCCGGCGGTGACGATGAGCGAGGCGCGGTTTTCGACGCCGAGGCGCATGAAAATGCGTTCCATGTGCTTGTCGATCGTGCGCGGGCTGGTGCCGAGGATGAGGGCGGTCTCGGCGTTGCTCTTGCCTTGGGCGACCCAGTAGGCGACCTCGGCTTGGCGCACGGTGAGGCCGAGCGCGATGAGCGCGGCGGGGCCGGGCGGGGCGTGCTCCTCCTCGAGGACGAGCATGACGGTGTCGTCGCGGCCGGCCTCGGCGAACCGGCGCACGAGCAGCGCGCCGTCGCCGGAGGCGGTCGGGAAGCGTCCCCCGGCGGCGAGGGACGCCGGGCGGCCGACGGGAAAGAATTTGGCGAGCAGGGCGTGGGCGAGGCGGGTGCCGAAGAGCAGGGCCCCCTGGCGGTCGAGCACGAGGACGGCGCGGTCGAGGGAGGCGGCGAGTTGTTCCTCGGCGTCGAGGCGCACGGCGACCTCGGTTTCGAGTTCGAGGTTCTTGGCCTCGAGGGCGCGGCGGGCGGTGCAGAGAGCGAGTTGGGCACGGACGCGGGCGACGAGTTCCGGGACGTGGACGGGTTTGGTGACGTAGTCGGCGGCGCCGGCGGCGAACGCGCGGACCTTCTGCTCGGCGGCATCGACGGCGGTGAGAAAGATGACGGGCACGGCGCGCCATTGCGGGTGCGCTTGGAGGGAGGCGCAGAAAGTGAAGCCGTCTTCGCCGGGCATCATGACATCGAGCAAAATGAGGTCGGGGACGGTGCGGGCGAGGACCTCACGGGCGGCGGCCGAGCTTTCGGCGAGGAGGACGCGGATGCCCTCGGAGCGGAGACTCGCGCAGACGACGCCGAGGGCGGCCGGGGTGTCGTCGACGACGAGAAGGGTGGGGGGCGGAGGGAGCGACGGGCGCGGGAGCATGGGGCGAAGGCGGAACGTGACGGGAAGC
>JBDNFZ010000491.1:0-13757 GCA_041689555.1 Opitutaceae bacterium
CCCACGCGGATCGACCCGCGTCAGCCAATACTCCGTCGTCTCCTCCGCGTCCGTTGTCACGAGATAGATGATCCCCTCGATCCACACCTGTCCGCAGATGCCGCGCGGCACATCGATCACGCGCTCAACGTTTCCGTCCGCGCCGAGCGTCAGCACCTTCTTCGGATACCACTGGCTCACGTGCAGCCTGCCTCCGTCGTAGCCGAGTTGTGAGCCCGCGTCGTCCGGGCACGGGAGCGCCCACGCCGCATCAAACCCCTGCCCCGGCACCCAACGCCGGATGATCCGGTTGTCCTCCGCCGTCTCGCCGCACAGCACGCGTAGTTCCTTGCCCACCGCCGTCATGCCCCAAGGCGTGCCCGGCGCGACCAGTTCATCGCCCACCGTCCAAGTCTGCGGGGCGATGCCATAGATCCGCTTCGTGGCCCGCGAACCCATCCAGAGCGTCGTCCCGTCCCACGCCAGCGATTGTGGCTTCGGAGCGGGCGAGGCGAGGCGGCGTAGTTCGGTGATCTTTTCCATGCCGCCGTTGATGAGCTCGCGCCGGCGACGTGAAAAGCCCGAACCTCCGCCAAGGCATATCCTCTGCGTTGCTCCTGCTATCGCCGTCCCGTCCACCAAAGATCACCTACCGTGCGCCGGTGCGCTTCGCGACCTTGCACCCCGCCTAAGCCAGACCGATACCGTTTCCCGCCACTCACGCGAAAGGACGCGAATGAAGCGGGGCAAAAGATTCCGTTGTTGAAAGCTGAAATCTGAGCCGGGAAGCCAAGGGTGTTACGTTCCTCTGCTTTCGCGTTCATTCGCGTTTTTCGCGGGCAACCCTACTGCTCGGTTCCGCCTACGGCAGCGCATACACCTCGACCAAGCCCTCGCCCACCCCGCCGGCCTTGCCCGAAACTTGCACCGTGTAGGTCCGGCCCGCCGCCAACGTTAGGAGCAGCGCCGCATCGCGGCTGTTCGCCGAGAACGGAAACGCCCCCGCCTGCCCGGACAGCAGCGCCAGCATCCCGTCCCAGTCATCGTTGCGCGCGATCATACGGTTTTCGGAATCGAAAACCTCCAAGATCGGGTCCGCCAACACTCCCGGCACATTAAACGCCGTGAGCGCCGGCCCGCTCCCGCGCACCAGAACGCGCAATGTGCCGACGCCGGAAACATTAAACCCGGCGATCAAAATATCCGGCCCCGTTCCGACCCGGTTGCGCGCGGAAAGGTTGATCAACCGCGACGCACTGCCGATGCCGGCGTCGTAAACCTCGACCAGAACGAGTCCGCCCGTCGGCCCCGCCGCCCACACGGTGTGCGCGTCAACCAGCGTCCGCAGCAGCGCCGCATCCCGGCTCGCCACCGGAAATCCAAACGCCCCCACAGCCGCGAACCTCGGCCCGAGCGCCGCCGGCCAGTCGTTGTTCTCGGCCACTTTTGCGGCGCCGCTATACAATTCGAACCGCGGATCCGCCATCGTGCCGCCGAGGCCAAGCGGGATCAGTGCCGGACCCGAGGCGCGGATGAGCAACTCCTTCGCGCCGCCCTCGACCACGAAGCCGACGATCACCCTTTGCCCGGCCGCGAGCGTTGTCCGCAACGATACGTTGGACAACCACGCCGCCGGATCGACCGCCAACGGTGCCGCCAAGCTCGTGGCCACACCGAGGCGATTGGTCACGACGACCGCGTAGTCACCGGACGCCGCCGTCGTCGCCGTGCTGATAAGCAGGCTCGCCCCGTTCGCACCGGGCAGATCGATCCCGTTGCGCCGCCATTGGTAGGCGAGCGGATCAAGTCCCGACGCCACGACGCGAAATGTGACCGTCGCCCCGGCCGTGACCGCCTGAGCCGTCGGCTGGTTCACGATCGTCGGCCCGCCCGTTGGCGCGGGCTCGGCGCGACTCACGCGCACCTGCCGCGTCGTCGGCGCACTCGCCGTCGCACCCGCCTGCACCGCTTGAAAGTTAAACGCATAAATTCCCTCCGCCTGGCCGCGCGGCACCGTGCTGCGATAGGTGAACTGCCCGGTCGCATCGGCCGTGAGCTTGATGATCGGCCCGCTCGTGTTCCGCAGCGCGTCTTGCACGAGGACCGTCGCGCCGCCCGCCGGGCGGCCCAGATCGTCCACGGCGGTGATCGTGAAGACCGCGTCCTGATCCCAATCGACGGCCTGCATCGTCGCCGGAGCCACGCTCGCAAGGGCGAGCCTCACGGGCGGCGTCAATCGCGCGCCCGTCGCTTCGTTTGAGAACGGCGCGGAGTCCCCGACGGAATTGAACGCGACCACGCGATACAGATAGGTCTCGCCCACGGCCGCCGCGGCGTCGCGGTGCGTCGCGCTGTTCGCGGGCAGGGTCGCCAGCGCAGTCCACGCGACGGCCGCCTCGATCTTCCGCTCGACGCGGTAGCCCGTTTCGTTGGTCGCGGCGTCGGTCCACGCCAGCGCGATCCCGGTCGCATCACCCGTGGCCAGCAAGGCGACCGGCGTCGCCGGCAGCGTCGGCGCCGGGCCTTCGAGAAACTCCCGGATGCCGTCGCGGATTGCAGCCGCCGCGAGCTGCTTGAACCGCTCGTCCCGGAGCGCCGCGTTGTCGGGTGTCGGGAAATCCATGAAGGCGATCTCGATGATGATCGCCGGCCGCGTCGCGAGGCGGTTCTCCCCGTAGCTGCCGTTGAAACCCTTCACGAGCCGATCACGCCAATTGGGATTATAGTCGCGCCGGATCGCGGCGATGAGCTTCGCGTGGACGATATCCGCGAGCCGCTTGCTGTCGGCTGCGGCGGCATTGCCCGTATCGTAGAGCGTCTCGGTGCCGGTGCCGCCCCCGCCGTTGTTGTGGATGCTCACGAGCAGCTCCGCGCCGATGGCGTTGGCGTAGCGCGGACGGCAGCGGATGTCCTGCTCCAGATGAGTGAAGCCCGCCTCGTTCCACACCGACGGGTCGGCCCCGAGCGCCTTCACGTGGTAGCGCGCCGCCTCCTGCCATTTCGGAAAACCCGATTCCCCCGCACCCGCCGCCCGGTCGAGATTCCGCGTCGGTCGCACGTCCGCGCCGTCTGCCACCAACAGGTTGTTCAGATACGCGGTGATGTCGTGGTTCACAAAATCCTCGACGATCCCCTGCAGGAACGGCCGCTGGAGCACCCAGTTCGCGCCGTTGAAGTAGTAACCGTGGCCCGGGCTGATCGCGACGCGCCGACCGGCCACGCCTTGTGCCGGTGGCACCGACGGCTCCGGCGGCGGGTATCACGTGCCGTCGCCGGCGCGCCGTCACGGTCCAGTTTCTCCAGCAAGATGTGCAACGGCACGCCGCCGATCCGCAGCTCGAACTCGATCGCCGTGAGGTGATCGCGGAGCACGGCGCTCGCCGCTTCGTCGATCTCGTGGGCGAACTCCTCAAACCGGCGGCTGCCCAGCCCGAGCTCGTGCACCTCGCCGCTGAAGTTGAGCGTGATCCGATTCCCCACGAGCGCCGCGTCGAGCAGGCGGACCCGGCTTTCAGGCGTGCCGGACGCCGCCGTGGTCAGAACCGCCCGCACCGCGGCCGCCGCACGCTCGCCGAGTCCCGCGGTCGCCCCGACCAAGTTATACGGCCCCACGACCAGCAATGAAAGCAGACAGAACAGGCGCAGACGCGGGGCGAAGGACTCGGTAAACATGGGAAGGTTTACGAGCGTCGATTTACCGCCCCGCCCTTGTCAAATCCGCGCGCCGTGGTTCCCTGCATGAATGCTCACCGCCGTCGCGTTCCGCTCCCGTCTCTTGGCTTTCACACTGGTCCTCGCCTCCGTCGTGCCCCTCCGAGCTGCCTTTGAGCTGGTCGGCGAATTACCCGCCGCATTTGCCGCCGGCTCCGTCGCCGTGCTCCGCGAGTCGCTCGAATCCCGCAGCGCCACCGCCATCGCCAACTCGGAGATCGCCAACGGTCGTTTCCGCCTCCGCGTTACGACCGGACCCGGACTCTACACCGTCGAGATCGGCGACACCCGGACATCGTTCGTCGCCGCCGACGGGCAAACGCTCTCCGTCACCGGCGAGGGCAATACCCTCCGCATCGGGGGCGCAGCCGACCAAAAGCTCTTCCTCGCCTACGAAGCCTTACGCACCGCATCTCTCGCGCGCCTTGTCACGCCCGCCCGCCAGAGCGTAGCCGCCGCCGGCAGCCAAGGCAACGAAGCCGAAGTGGCCCGGTTCACCGAGCAAGAGGTCGCGGGTTTCATCGCCCATCGCCGCGAGCTTAACGACTTCACGCTGACCCAACTCCGCGGCTCCGCCGCGCTCTACGCCGCCTCCCTGCGCTGGGATGGCGACTACCGCCGCGAAGAACTCGCCGCCGCCGTCGCCGACTACGCGCAGCTCAACCCCGCGGCCGAGATCGCGCGGCTCATGACGGAGCGCATCGGCCGTTTCCGCGCCACCGCACTCGGCGCGACGGCGCCCGCGCTCGCCGGCAAGTCCCCCGACGGCACGTCGCTCGCTCTGGCCGATCTGCGCGGAAAATTCGTCCTCGTCGATTTTTGGGCTTCATGGTGCGGCCCCTGCCGCGTCGAGAACCGCCACTACACGGAGCTTTACCGCCGACACCGCGCCGCCGGCTTCGAAATTTTGGCCGTCTCCGTCGATCAGAACGCCGCCGCCTGGAAGGCCGCCATCGCCAAGGACGGCGCCGCCTGGCGCCATCTCTCCGATCTCACCGGTTGGAAATCCCCGCTCGCCGCCGCCTACAACGTCGCCGCGCTCCCCGCCAGCTTCCTCCTCGATCCCGAGGGCCGCATCGTCGGCAAAGACCTGCGCGGTCCCGCCCTCGCAGAAAAATTGGAAACGCTGCTCGCTCCTCGCTAGGCCGGCGTCAAACCAAGTCGATGCGCCCGAAAATTCTCACCGTCGACGACGCCAAGACCGTCCGCACGCTCGTCGAAAAAATCCTCCTTCCCTTCGATTGCGACACCGACGGCTCGACCAACGGCTACAACGCCCTCTTCGCGATGGAGCGCGGTCTGCCCGGCCTGATTCTCCTCGATGTGAGCATGCCGATCATGGGCGGACAGGAGTTTCTGGAGAAGATCCGCTCCAAGCCCGAGCTGCATGCCATCCCCGTCATCATCCTCGCTTCGCCCGCCGACCACGCGGTGCTCCCCGAACTGAAGGCGCTCGGCGTGGCCGGAATCCTCATGAAACCGTTCAAGCCGGAAGCCCTGCTCGCCGCGATTTTGGGCGTAGTGAAGCTACAGCCCCGCCCGGCCGCCGCCGGCTCCCCGGTTTAGCGCCGATCCGTCTAGCCCGCGGTGAATAGAGCAGACCCTGTTTGGGTCGGCCTTTAACGCACATTACGCAGGCCCGCCACCACCGCCTTCGCGGCCGTGTGGATGATCGTCCGCTCTTGCGCGTGATCCGTCGTGTAGACCACGAGCACATAGCGCGCGCCGTCGGGCAACTCGATGAGCGCCGCGTCGTGGCGCGTCTTGCTCGTCCAGCCCGCCTTTGACCACAGCTTCGTGCCGGGCGGCAGGCCGGGGCCCATGAACTTCGCCTGGTTGTCGGGATCGGGATCGCCGGTCGCCGGGTCGCGGGCCAACAGCGCAAGCATCTCGCCGCTGCGCTCCGCCGTCACGCAACGCCCCGTCGCGATCTCCGAAAACAAACGCGCCGTGTCGTCCGTAGTGAGCATGTTGCGCTTCGGCTCAAACGCCTTGATCGCCTGCGATTCCCGGCCGTAAGGACCGTCGCCCCACGGTTTTTTGTTGGCGATCACGCCGGTGTAGCCGAGGCCCGCGAAATAGCGCGTGACGACCTCGCGCTGGTCGAACCAAGCGGCGATCTCGGTCGCCGACAACTCCGGGCCGCTCGTCGTGCCGGAGAGCAGGTCGATCACGTAGTGCGTCGCGTCGTTGGAGGAATCCACGATCATGTCGCGCAGCGCGCGGCGCAGCTCGGGCGTGTCGGTCATGCGTCCGTCCTCCATCCAGCGATGGGCGGCGGCGAGGTAGCAGAGCTTGATGACGCTGGCCGGGTAGATCAGCACGTCGCCGCGGTAGCTCGCGCGCTCGGGCCGCGACGGGTCGCGCAGGTCGACGAGCGTGATCGCCAGTTGCTCGCGCGTGAGCGACCGGGACTTGAACTGCTCGAGCGTCGCCGCTGCGGCGCGGTCCACGACCGCTTGCAGCACCAATGAATCCGGAAACTCCGGCACACCGGTGGTCGGTAGCGCGCGCAGCCCGTCCGCCAAGGAAACCGCGATAAGAACGAATCCAAAAATCCGATGGGCAAAGCTCATTCCAAAATCAAAGACGACGATCACCCCGTAGGAGCAAATTTATTTGCGATGATCGCCCTCGCCGGGTGCATCTGCCGGTTGAACGAAGGCGCTGCGCGGCACCGCCAGCGAGCGCTCCGGGTCGCCGAGCGCTCGCAAGCGAGCTGCCTACGGATGCGGATGCGATTCTCCGCCAACCCGGAGATGATCGCCCTCGCCGCGCCCTCGCCACCTCGACCCGCTGTCGTCCCGGATCGCAAATAAATTTGCTCCTACCCTCAGTTCACCGCGCCCGGTCCCTCGACGACCAAACGGATCGAGTCGAGCCGCAGCCGCGCCGCCGTAATAGCCGCGCAGGTCAATTCCAACTGCCGTCCGGCCAGTTCCACTTCCTCGGGCCGCACGTGGTCGTTGATCTTGGCTAGGTCTTGGAGGCGTTGCCACTCCGCCCGCAACGCCGTCTCCGCCCGCACCGTCGCCGCCGCCTTCAACGCCTGGGCGCTTTCCTCCGCCCGCGCGGCCGCCGTCGCCACCAGCGTTTTCAGCAGCGCGGCGTTGAACCCCGGGCGTTCGAGAAACCGCTGGATCGTCCCGTCGACGAAATCGGCCGCGAGCGCGCCGGACTCGCGCGTCGCCGTGAGGTCCTGACCCCGCACATCGACCACCGCCCGCACCGGCGTTGGCGCGAGAAACCGGTCCACGTGCCACCGCGAATCCGCCACCGCCTCCAACACGAAGATCGTTTCGAGCACGAGGTTCGGCGTGCGTGACTTCACGAAGCCGAACGCCGCCGTGCCGGCCTTCGCATCCACGAGGAGGTCGATCGCGTCCCGCACCAACGCGTGATCCGGCGTGATAAAGCGGATGTCCTCCCGCGCGATGGCCCGCGCCCGGCTGAACGTCGCCAGCATCCCTTCCGCCGGAATCGACGGAAAGCCCTCGATGTAGGCGTGGCTCGGGTCGAGGAAAACATCACCCTCCTCAAATTCCCGAATCCGCACGCCAAAATGATCGAGCAGCGCGATCAGGAAGTCGCGCAGGAACCCGTCGGCATCCGCCGCCCGCACCCGCTCCAGCACGCGCTCCGCCACGACGGGATCGAAGGAGTTGAGTTCCAACAGGCGGTCCCGTCCGCGTTGCATCTTCAACGTCAGCGCCTTTCTGAACGCGGCGGTTTCCTCGACAAGGGCGTCCAGCGCGGCGCGGTCTTCCGGCCCGTTCTCACCGGCGTGTCGCGCGAGTTCGAGCAACCGCGCCTTGAATTCCGCCTGGTAGTCGTCGCCCCCGTGCAACGGTGTCTCGAAGGCCCCCAACCCCCGGTGATACCACTCGACGACGCACGCTTCACCGCTCCCCGCGACATACGGGACATGAATGCGGATGGTCTGGGTCTGCCCGATGCGATCCAAGCGGCCGATCCGTTGCTCGAGCAGCCCGGGATTGAGCGGGAGGTCGAACAACACGAGATGGTGGGCGAATTGAAAGTTGCGGCCCTCGCTGCCGATCTCGGAGCAGATGAGGAGCTGCGCGCCCTCGGGCTCGGCGAACCACGCCGCGTTGCGGTCGCGCTGCACGAGCGGCAGGCCTTCGTGAAAGAGTCCGACCTTCACGTTGATCCGCTCCAGCAACGCGGCCTCGATGCCGATCGCCTTGCGCTGCGATTTGCAGATGAGCAGGACCTTGGCGGGTCGCAGGCCGAGGAGAAAATCCGCCAGCCAGGCGATGCGCGGGTCTTCCTTGAACGCATAGCGGAGCGCGCCGTCGGTGCCGTCGTCCTCGGCGGTCAGTTCGCGCGCGATGCGGGCGAGTTGGGTGAGATTGTTGTCCACCGTGAGCGGCACCGGACAAAATTTCCGCTTGGGAAAACCGGTCATCGCCGCACGGGTATTGCGGAAAACGACCCGCCCCGTGCCATGCTGGTCGAGCAACGTCCGGAGCAATCCCTCGCGTGCGCCCGGCCGCCCGGCGTTCAGAGCCGCCAAGTGCTCGTCGAGGCGGGCCGGATCGCGGTGAAAAATCCGCCGCAGCGTCGCCTGATCCTTCGGCTTGAGGGGCTTTTGCTCGATGATCTTTTCCGCGATCCCGGCCACCGCGCCGAATTCTCCTGCCTCCGCCTTGAAGCGTTCGAAATCGGCGTAGCGATGCGGATCGAGCAAGCGCAGCCGTGCGAAATGTCCCGCGAGACCCAATTGGGTCGGCGTCGCCGTGAGGAGCAGCAGCCCGGGGCAGCGCCGTGCCAGTTGCTCGACCAGCGCATACTCGGGGCTCACGATCTCCGGCGCCCAGGCCAGATGGTGCGCCTCGTCCACCACCACCATATCCCAGCCGGCCTCGACCGCCTGATCGCGCCGGGCTTCGTTGCCCGCGAGGTAGCCCACGGCGGCCAACACCAGTTGTGCCCCGAGGAAGGGATTCTTTCCCGCTTCGCCACCTTCCGCCGCCAGACACCGCGCCTCGTCGTAGATCGAAAACCACAGGTTGAAGCGCCGCAGCAACTCGACGAACCATTGGTGCGTGAGGGCCTCGGGCACCAGAATCAGGACCCGCTTCGCTTGTCCCACCTGCAGCAGGCGCTGGAGAATCAGGCAGGCTTCGATCGTCTTGCCGAGACCCACCTCGTCGGCGAGCAACACCCGCGGGATCTGGCGCGCCGCGACCTCGTGCAAAATAAAAAACTGGTGCGGAATCAGCTCAAGCCGGCCACCCAGAAACCCGCGCACCTCCGATTGCCGGAACCGCGTCTGCGCCTGCAGCGCGCGGTAGCGCAGGTCGAACACCTCGCCCGCGTCCGTCTGTCCCGCCAGCAACCGTTCGTGCGGCAGGCTCACACTGGTGACATCCGAGATCGCGTCCTCGCGCACCAGCCGACCTTCGCCGCCGTAGGTTAGGACGCCCGCCATCTCCTCGACGGTCTCGACGACCAGCGGCGCACCCGTCCGCGGCTTGACGGTTTCGCCGATGTTGAACCGCACGCGTTTCAGCACGGCGGTGCCCAGCGCGTAGAGCCGACGCTCGCCGGTCGCAGGAAACTCGATGCCGATCCGGCGCGCCGCCGCGTCCACGCTCGCGACCAAGCCGAGGCCCAATTCGGGCTCGCGCTCGCTCAGACACCGCTGGCCGACGACTCCGGGCGACATCGTGCGCTCAACCGGCACTCGGGTCCTTGGCCGCGTAGTGCGGCACGATCTGTTTCAGGTGCCCTTGCACGATCATCGCGACGGAGGCCGCCGGGACCTTGCCCTTGTGGAGCTCGAAGATCGCGACGAGCAGGGCCAGCTCGATATCCACGGCCTTCGGGCTCACGGCCTTCATCGCCGCCAGCAGTTCCAGAGCCTTGCGCTCGGCACGTTTGTAGTCGTTGAAATTTTCCTCGGTCGGAGTGGCCATCGCGCAAGGGGGCCGCACCCGCCCGCCCGGCGTCAAGCATCCAGTGCGCGCCCGGCTTCGCTCGCGGGAAATGAACCCGAGGCCCCAACCCCGCGCGGACCTTCTGGTTCTCGCCGTGGCTCCGTGCACCCGACGTCTCGACCTCATCGCTGCGCAATCTGGGCAAGCTCCGGAAACTCGCCGGGCTTTACCCGCCGGACGCCGCCTGAGGCTGAGAAATGGCGCTGAGAGCTGAGAGTCGAGAGCTGAGAGGAAAACCAAACGGTAGATCCATCTGCAATGTGCATCGCAGGTCTGCCGGGCCTCTGAGGATCGTGCTCTCAGCTCTGGACTCTCAGCCGCAGGCTTTCGGTTACGGCGCGGTCTCGCCGCCCGCCGTTTGATCGACGCGCGGCACGGGCCGGATCTCCGGAAACTGTTCGTTCGTGCAGTCGGCACAGATACCATGCGTAAACTTCACCCGGCTGTGGGACACGAAATATTCCTCCAATTTCTGCCAGTAGCCGTCGTCCGAGCGCACTTTTCGGCACCACGCGCAGATCGGCAGCAGGCCCGACAGCGTCTGCACCTCGAGCAAGGCCTGCGCCAGTTCCTGATTGCGGATCTGCAAGTGGGCGATGAGCAGGCTGACGAAGAGCGCCACCATGAAGAAACTCACCTCGAGGTCGCCGATCGTCTGGAGAGCCGCCGATGCCTCCGGCCACTCCATCACCTGGAAAATCACCGCCGCCGTGACCCGCAGGCAGTGGAAAACGCCGTGAACGAGGAAGGCGTTGGCCGGCGCGAGCAGCGGTTCCCAAAAGACCGCGTTGCCGCTTCGCAGGCAGCGAAACGACGCGAGGGACAAACCCGCCCAGATCAATCCATTCATCACCATCCGCCAGTTGGTCGTTTGGCCCGCCACGAAGAACGCGATCAAGCCGGCCGCGTGCAGCACCAAAACGATCCCGATCAGCCGGAAACTTAGGGCCAGTCCCGCCGTCCGTTGCGCGCCGAGAAAGAGCACGCCGTGCCCGGCCGTGACCAGCAACGTAGGCAGCACGCGCGCCAGCCAAGGCGGCAATTCCGGTCGCAACGCGAAGAGGATGTCGGCCACCGTCATGATCCAGCCGGCGATCATCCATCCGCGCATATTCAACGGCCGCCCTTGTCGTTGCCAGTGATAAGTCATCAGGCACGCCAAGATCACGCAGATGATGATATTCGTCAGGTAAATGACCGTGTCCTGCCGCATGGTGTGGCCATGAATATTCGTCCCCGCCGGCCGATGGAAAGCCTTTTCGGGCTTCGTCCGCATGACTTAAAACGCCGCGGGCGTTGGTTCCCAAACCATGAACCGTGCCGCCCTCGCCCTCGCGCTGTGCCTTGGTCTCGGGGGTTGCCTGCATTCGCCCGACAGCGCCGCCCCCGGCCAGCGCGTGACCTTGGCCGACAACACTCAGGATTTCGACCGCTACGTGGAACAACGCACCACCTCGCTGCTCGCCATGGGCGCTACCCGGGACCCCGCCGAAGCATGGGGACAGGCAACGCTCAATGCCGCCCGGCGCCACGGCCCACGCGCCGCCGAGGGCGCGAGCGCGATGTCGGTGCCAGTGTCCGGATCACGCCGCGCCGCACCGCTCGACTCCGCCGCCCTCGACCGGGCCGCGAAAGCGCGCTGACTCCCATCGCCGCACGCGGTCAGGTCCGGTTTCGCGGGTGAAACTTCGTGTGTTGCTCCAGCAGCCGTTCCGGCTCCACCGCGGTATAAATTTGCGTCGTCGCGATGCTCGCGTGCCCGAGCATCTCCTGGATCGCGCGGAGGTCGGCTCCGCCGGTCAAAAGATGGGTCGCGAACGAATGCCGCAGCAAGTGCGGCTTCACGTTTTGGACGATGCCCGCGCGCTTCGCGTGTTTTTTCACGATATACCAGAGCGTGATCCGCGAAAGCGCCCCGCCGCGGTTGCTGAGAAAAAGCTCGCTGCCCGTGCGCTGCTTCACGAAGTGCGGCCGCCCGGCCGCAAGATAAGTTGCCAGCGCGGCGCAAGCCCGGCCGCCGATAGGAACAACCCGCTCCTTCGCCCCCTTGCCAAAGACCCGGAGAAATCCCGCCTCGATGTCCACCTGTTGCAACCTCAGCGCGCCGAGTTCGGAAACGCGCAGTCCGCTCGAATAAAAAAGTTCCAGCAGCGCCCGGTCGCGCAACGCCGCCGGCTCGCCGCCGACCGGCGCCGCGAGGAGTTTCGCGACTTCCTCGATCGTCAGCGTGCCCGGCAAACGCCGCCCGAGTTTGGGTCCGGTGAGCAGCGCCGTGAAGTCATCGCTCCGGAGGTTCTCGCGCACCAGATGCCGCGCGAAGACCCGCAGGGCCGTGAGTTTCCGCGCCAGGCTGGCCACGGCGAAATCCGCCAGGCTCAGCGCCTGCAACCACCCGCCGGCCTGTGCCGCCGTGACCCCGCGCCAATCCTTGACGCCCTGCCGCGCGAGCCACGCCGCGCCTTGGTCCAGATCGCGCTGGTAGTTCTCCCGCGTATGCCGCGAGAGCCCGCGCTCGAGGTCGATATAGGCGATGAAGCCGTCGATATCGCCCGCAAACGCCCCCGGCGCCCGACTTAACGCCAGCGAGCGGGAGGACGTTGAACGAGCCATTAGCGGAGACTGCCCGGCTCGAGCCCCAAGTCAAAGCGCCCGGCAACGGGGATAAAAAAACCAAGGCCCGTAGCCTTGGTTTTGCTTCGCCGGGCCGTCGCGTCCTTGGCGACTCAATAGCGTCGGCGCATCGGAGGACGCGGCAACGGATTGGCCTCCTTCATGCGGAAAGTGATGCGCGCCTTCTCCAAGTCGTAGGGGCTCATCTCCATCTTCACATTGTCGCCGGCGGCGATCTTGATGAAATTCTTGCGGAGCTTGCCCGAAATATGGGCGAGCACCACGTGGCCGTTGGCCAACTGCACTTTGAACATCGTGCCCGGTAGCACGACCATCACCTTGCCCTCGACTTCGATCGCGTCGTTCTCAGCCATGGTTGACGCGGGATTCGCGGAGGGGACAGGTGGACATCATAAATCGGTGCGGTTTGACTGCGTAAAGCACACTTGTAAGCCGGATTGCCCCCGCCTAAGTCAAGGATTTCCTCCGTCGTGTCCTCCATGGTTTCCCCTCGTCCCACACCGCCAGACTGCCCGTTTGAGAAGCGCCATCCCTCCCAGCTGGTGCGCGACGATGCGTTCTACATGAGCCTCGCCTATAACCAGGCGATCGACGCATGGCGCGAAGACGAGGTGCCCGTCGGCGCCATCATCGAGTTCGGCGGCGAAATCATCGGCGCGGCGCACAACACCGTGGAAAGCGCGCGCGATCCCACCGCCCACGCCGAGATGCTCGCGATCACCCAAGCCGCTTCCAAGCTTGGCAACTGGCGCCTCGAAGGCGCGACGCTTTACGTCACCAAGGAACCGTGCCCGATGTGCTCCGGCGCGACGCTGATGTCGCGCTTGAAACGCGTCTGCTACGCCGTGCCCGACCCGAAGATGGGCTGCCTCGGCGGCGCGACCAACCTCAACGACCTTCCCCGCGTGAACCATCGTTTCGAACTCACCGCCGGCGGCGTCCTCGAGCCGGAGTGCCGCGAATTGTTGCGGGCTTTTTTTCGCGCCAAGCGTCTCTCCGATCCCGTAGGCGAAAGTTGACGCCCCCCGGCACCGGTGCATCTCTTGGCGGTCCATTCTTCCGTTCAGCATCCTAGAAATTCAAAAACACATCCACCATGGCTTACACGCTCCCTCCCCTCCCATACGCCCTCGGCGCCCTCGTCCCGCACATCGATGCCAAGACGATGGAAATCCACCACGGCAAGCACCACCAGGCCTACATCACCAACGCCAACAATCTCCTGAAGGATCACGCCGACCTCGCCGCGCACGACGTCAACGCGCTCATCGCCGACCTCTCCAAAGTGCCCGAGGCCATCCGCGGCGGCATCCGCAACAACGCGGGCGGCCACAGCAATCACGCTTTCTTCTGGGCCATCCTCGGCCCCGGCAAGGGCGGCGCCGCCAAGGGCACCCTCGCCGCCGCCATCGAGGCTCAACTCGGCGGCTTCGCCAAGTTCAAGGAAGACTTCGCCAAGGCCGGCGCCACCCG
>JBDNFZ010000492.1:0-4383 GCA_041689555.1 Opitutaceae bacterium
ACCGCCACATTCGCACCGCGCGGACTGTTCGGATCGCCCTCGATCGTGAAACGGTTCGGCGCCAGCGTGTCGAACACGATCCGGTCCTTCTCCGCGATCTGGTAAATACTGGTCGTGCCGTTGATCCGTCCGCCGAAGAGGCTGAACTTCGCACCCACTTCATAGCTCTCGCCGAAGGTGGGATCAAAAGGCCGTTAGAAGCCGTCGCGGCTCCGCGTGTTCGGGATCATTGACTGCGAGTGGTTCACGTAGACGCCGAAGTCTTCGGTGAGGAAAAACACCGCGCCGATCTGCGGCAGCAGCTTGTTCTTCGCGTAGCGATTCGTCGGCCGGTTGAGCACGCTGTCCGTCGTCGCGATCTCGGAGTAGAACGCGCCCATCAGCGTCGCCACGCGATTCCGGAAAAATTTCCCCTGATGCGTGATGTAGTAGGAGCGCAGCTCGGCCGTGTTGAAGTTTTGCGACGTGAGCCGCAGCGAGTAGTTTGCCGGCGCGCGCAGATCCGGACGGGCCTCCGTGATGGGGAAAAACTGAGTCAGCCGCGTCGTGCCATCCGGCGTGAAGAGTTGCTGCGTGACCTCCTGCTGCTCCTCGTCCTGAAACTGGTAACCCGCCAGCAGCTTGTGGCTCGTCGGACCGAGATCGAATTTGTAGAGCCCATTGAACCGATAGCCGAGCACTGGCCGGTTGCGCGGGACGAGTCGCTCGAATTGCCGCCGGATCTCCTGCTGCCCCGTCGCCGGATTGTTCGCCACCTGCACCCCCGTGACGGCGAGCGACCACGGCCCCTGCCGGTCGTTCGTGTTGAACGCGAACGAACCGCTGAAAGCGGACGAGAACCGGTGATCGACGTTCATATGGAAGTCGTAGGCTCGCTCCTGATATGACTCATCCGGCCCGCCCCAGCTCATCGTTTCGCCCACGCCAAAGACCGCCGCCAGCGGCACGTCGCTCACGGTCACCTGCCGGCCATGCGGCTCGTTGTCGCGCTGCCCGTTTAACTGCCACCGCTCGTAGTCGAGAAGGAGGGTGGTATCGTTCGTGGGACGCAGGAGGATGGAGGGAGAGAACGTCGTCACTTCGCGGCCGCCGTAGCGCGTGCCGTAGGACGGGTATTCGTAGGCGCCGATGAAGCGGTAGCTGACCATGCGCCCCTGTTCGCGGGCCGGTCCCGCGTCACCGTTGAAATCCATCATGGCCGAGAACCGATCCTAGGGCGCGCTGCCCAGCACGAGTGTCGTGCGCAGAAAATCTTTCCCGATCTCCGGTCGCTTGGTAATCACGTTCATCACGCCGCCGGGTGAGGTGATGCCATCAAGGATCGCGATCGGACCCTTGATGATCTCGACCCGCTCAATGTTGAAGGCGGAGTTGTCCGCGTAGCGGAGAAAGCCGTTGCGGAGAAACTCACGGGTGTTGAATTCCCGGACCCGCTTGTCGTCGACCGATCCCGACCAGCTCACCGCCTCGCGCTGCGCACCCGGTCCACGGCTATAGCTGCTCGCGAACGCCGCCGTGTCCTCGATCATCTCGGAAGTAATGACCTGAAGATTGAAAGGCACTTCTTTCAGTGGCAGGTTCACGCGCGTGGCGCTCCCGGAGTTGGTCGCCATGTATTCGTGCCGGCGCGTTTCGGTGACGATGAAGTCGGAAAGCTGCACCGACTCCTCCGCGGACGATGAGGAACGCGCCTGGCTGGCGTGACCACTCTGCAAACCAACCACGGAAGCGGCGGACCAGGCCGCCGCGGAAACCAGGGACAGATGGGGTAATCTCATAAAAATTCGAGGCTTTCTGGGGAAAAAAGCTGGCCGAAGTCGACTGGATACAGTAATACTGTCTGGTAGAAAGCGAAAGTTTTTCGGCCGCTCGCTGCGGTTCGAGGTCGTGCGGAGCTTCAGCCCGCACCCTCCCGCGCCCACGTGCACCCGAAGCACCGCACTCCTTTTCCAGCGTGCGACCGTCTTACCGCCGGCTTCATGCTTGACGGAGATACTGTATCCAGTATTACGCCTGAGTCGTCCCGCGATGTTCTTCAACCCCGCCGCGCCCACCCAGACATCCCGCGATTCCGTTCCACGATTTAACCTCGCAACCCATGCTCCTTCGAAACCTCGCATCCATCGTCGCTTCGCTCGCGGGCGTGCTTCTCCTGCCGTCGCTCGCCGCCCAATCTCCCATCACGGTCCCGCAGTGGTCCCGTTTCGAGGTCAGCGTCACGAACGAAAACCGCTACGCCGATCCGTATCGCGACGTCGCGCTGAATGTCACTTACACGCGCCCGGACGGCAGCACCGTCGCGTTCTGGGGTTTCTACGACGGCGGCGACACCTGGCGCATCCGTTTCATGCCCGACACCGTCGGCACCTGGCGCTACGACGCGACCCTCGTCGAAACCACGGCCACCTCTCCCTCCGGCGCCGCCACCAGCACCCGCACGGTCGCAACCCGCCAGGGCACATTCGAATGCGTGCCGTCCGATCTCCCGGGCCAGATTTCCCTCCACGCCGCCAACCCGCAATGGTTCGGCTGGCGCGGCGGCGACGCCATGCTGATCCGCGCCCTCCACATCGGCGACCGCTTCTTCGCCAAAAACTGGGACGACGCCAAGCGCACCGCCTTTCTCGATTGGGCGCAAAAGCAGGGCTATAACACGCTCTCCATCGCCAGCCACTACCTCAACCGCACGAGCACGGGTCGCGGCGAAGGCTGGGAAACGCCGCGCCTGTGGCCGCTCGACGCCGCCGAATACCAGCACATGGAGCGGATCCTCGACGATCTCGCTCGCCGCCGGATCGTCGTGTATCCGTTTGCCGGATTCTTCGGTCGCGACGCCAACTTTCCGGGGGCGCACAACGAGCAAACTCGCTACATCCGCTACACTCTCGCGCGGCTCGGCCCGGCGTGGAACCTCCTTTGGAATGTCTCCGGCCCCGAGCCCGTGCTGCGCGTCCGCCCGTTCCTCACCCTCGAAGAGGTCAACCGCCTCGGCGCCGAGATCGCGCGCCTCGACCCTTTCCGGCATCCCATCTCCGTTCACAACGCCACCGGCGACGATCCGTTCAAAGACCAGCCTTGGCTCAGTTACGGCACGCTCCAAGGCCCGAAAACTTTCGATCGCGCCAAGCTCCGCGACGGCCTGCTCAAGAACCACCATCCGCAGAAACCGCTCCTCGCGCAGGAGACACTCTGGTCCGGCAACTCCGTCCATATCCGCGATAACAAGGGCGCCGACTACAGCGACGACGATCTCCGCAAGAATGCCTATGTTATCCATTTTTCCGCGGCGTATCTGGTTTTCGCCGACAATAACGGCGATTCCTCCACCGGCTTCACCGGCAGCATGGAGCTCGCCGAGCGTCGCCAGCCGCGCCACGACATCGTCAAACGCGTGTGGGACACCCTCGCTACGCTGCCGTGGCAGCGCACCACGCCGCATCCGGAGCTGGTTGAGGCGACAGGCGGTGGCACGGCGTTCTGCCTCGCCAAGCCCGGTCAGACCTACCTCGTCTACCTCGAATCTCGCGCCACGGTGAACGTCCGCGTGATTGGTGGTCCGTTCGCCGGCGAATGGATCAACGCCCAGGACTCCACCGACCGCCGCCGCGCGAACCCGACCACCGACGGCGCAAACCTCACGACCCCGCCCACCGGCGACGACTGGCTGCTCGTGCTCACGAAATCCTCCGCTCTGTAAGGTCTCGCTTTCACCCTGCTCTCATCATCCCGCCCATGAAAACCCATCGTCCCCTCGCGTCCGCCCTGCGGCGGTCACTCCTCCCTGCCACCTTGGTGGTGCTACCCGTCTTCGTGCTGCATGCCCAGACCGCTCCGTCACCGGCGCCGACCGCCCCGGCTGGGGAAACCATCAAACTTTCCGAGTTCACGGTCACCGGGACCAACATCAAGCGGCTCGACACTGAAAAAGTCCTCCCCGTAACCGTCTTCAACCGCGAGGCCATCGAGGCGCGCAATCCCACCACGCCGGTGGAGCTGCTCCAAGCCATGCCGCAGGTGACGGGTTCAAGCACCAACGAGTTTGGGCCGTCGGCCATCTCGGGTCGCGGTGACGCCGCCTCCCTTAACCTTCGCGGCATCGGCGATTCCAACACGCTGGTATTGCTCGACGGCATGCGGATGCCGCCGCGCGCGATCATCCAGGGTCAGAGCCTGCCGACCAACGTGAATGCGTTACCTTCGCGCGGGCTGGAGCGCATCGATGTCCTGCGCGACGGTGCCTCCTCGATCTACGGCTCCGATGCGATCGCCGGCGTGGTGAATTTCATCACCAAGCGGGACTATATCGGGACCGAAGTGATCTTCCGCGGCGGCCTCACCCAGCACGGCGGCGGGCAGACCGCCGAGGCCGTTGTGACCAACGGC
>JBDNFZ010000493.1:0-5032 GCA_041689555.1 Opitutaceae bacterium
CGGACGATCGTGGGCACATCCTCGAACATCGCCTCGCACTCGTGCGGGTTGATGCCGAGCGAAGCGATCATGTAGAGGAGCGAATCGGCGTGGATGTTCTCCTCGTGGGCGTGGCGACCGAGGACGAGCTTCAGTTCGGGTGCGGTCACGAGCTCGCGGACGACGTGCTGGATATTGTCGCCGACGATACCCTCGGCGGCGGAAAAGTAGCCGATGCCCATGCGAATGATCCAACGCTCGACATCGGAGAGCGCCTTCTCGTCGCGCCATTGCTCGATGTCCTTGCCCATGGGGATATCTTCGGGCTCCCAGTGGTTGGCCTTCATCTTGCGGTAAAGATCGTAGGCCCATTGATACTTCAAAGGCAGGAGGTTGAAGCACATGGTCTGACGACCATTGATCACGCGCTTGGCGGCAAACGCGGCTTCGGCCTTGGCTTCGTCAAGGACGAAGGTCTTGGCCCCTACATTGAAGGTCTTTTGCATGGAAACTGAAGTTTTGGTGGTGGTTGTGGTGGGAAAGAGAAGCTGTTTTCGACGACAACAAGCCCATGGCGAACCTTAGTTGCTGGAACTTATTGACGCGTTATTGACCACAACAGGATGTGGTCACACAGCGGCTAGACCACAACTAATTGGTGTATCGGTTTTGTCCGTCAATAGGTTTGTGGCGATATTTGTGTTAAATATGCGCTGTTTTTGGCTTGCGCGTCCAATTCGCGAATCTCTCCGAGCGACCCCGGGGCGCCAGCCTTGGGGAGCACCCGGGACCGGCCTCGCGCCCGGCAATCAAAAGCGGCCGACCGGGGCGGCCGCCCGAATGCCACCGCACCCCGCGCAACCCGGTTATCCCTCGAAAAATCGTATCGGTCTTGGCATCACAGGCACCGTTCGCAGTTGCCGGTCCTGCGTTTTTTCACCCGGAGCCGATTTGCTTCGATATCGAATCGATCATGGCCGGCTTTGCCGGAAAACGTGCGGCGCTTCCCCCTATTCCGGCCGCTGCGCCGGTTCCGGTCACCTTGGCTCATTCCAAATTACACGCAGGCACCGCCGTCGTCGTGATCTTCAGTCGAATCCAAGCCGCGATACTCGTGCAAGGTGCCCGAGTCAGCGTGTGATGACCCGGCGTTCTGCCCGGAAACCTCGGGGAAAAATCCGACCGCAAACGCCATACAATGTTCTATCATTTATCCGTCATCATCTTACGATTCCAAAATATCCATTGGCACGAGACGAGGTGAAGACGCGGCATGGATTCCGTTACACTGCCCGTCCTCGATTTTCCCAGTCGGCCGGACTTCGCACCGGACCGCTTTCGCCCAAAGGCCACCGAAGGCGCATCGCCGGCCGCCACGGTCACGCCGCCGGCCGCCACGGCGGCTCAGGAAGCCGCCGCTTTCGACGCCGGATTAGTCCGCCGCTTCAATGCCGGCGACGAGTCCGCCTTTGTCGAGATCATCGCGCGTTATCGGTCGAAGACGTTTTCGATCGCGCAGGCACTGCTCCGCAACCACGCCGATACCGAGGAGATCGTGCAGGATACCTTCATCCGGGCCCATCGCGGCTTGGCCCGGTTTCGCGGCGATTCCTCGCTCGCCACGTGGTTGCATCGCATCGCGGTAAACTTGGCGCGCAACCGCTACTGGCATTCCTTCCGGCGTCGTCGGCACTGCACCCTTTCGCTGGACTGTGCGCTGGGCGGGGAAACCGGCGCGACCTTTGCCGAACTCATCGCCTCGGATGCGCCGAGCCCGGCCCAAGAGCATAGTCGCACGGAGTTTTCGGAACTCGTGGCGGCCTGCATGGATCGACTCGAGCCGGGTCATCGCGAGATTCTCACCCTGCGCAACGTGCTTGGTCGGACCTATGAGGAGATCGCCGTCGCCCTCGATCTCAACGTCGGCACGGTCAAGAGCCGGATCGCGCGGGCGCGCCACCATCTTCGGGCCCAGATCGCCGCCCGGTGTCCCGAGTTCGGAGCCGACGCCGGGGCCACGGGGTGGTTTCGCCCCGAGCGCGCGGTGGGCCGTTTCGCGCTGGCCTCGGGTTGAGCCGAGCCCGCCCTTGTTCGGCTGCCCCGCAGCCAGCTTGGCTGGGCGCGTGCCGCCCGCTCTTAAACTCACTCCCCTCGCCTCCCGTCGCCCCCTCCGCCGCGAGCTGTTGGTTGATCAAACCGTCCGGTGCGTCTGCCACGCTTTGGCCCATCACCGCCACGTGCGGATCAATCCGATCAACGGCTGAGGGCTATCGGACGATCTTCGCCTTGGATTCCCTATCGGCACCGGGAAAGCGGATTCGACGCGGAATGCTCGTGCACGGATCAGCCATGTCGGGACTGCCGGCCATAGCCCTTTGGTTATGCTGAGAAACGCGGGGGAATCGTGCGGTCACCACCCGATGACATTAAAAGAATGGGTCACTTTCTCCACCGCATTGATCGCAAATGTTACGATGATCGGCTGCGTCGGCGGCGCGGCCCGCGTTTCGCCCGGCAAGCCTGAACGGGCGAGCACCGCTTTCACAAAAACCGCCGACGTCGTTTACACGCCCGGCAATTGGCCGAGCGCGCTCGAGGCGGATCTCTATCAACCCGCAGGCGAAAATCTCCGCCCTGCGGTCCTGCTCGTTTACGGCGGCAGTTGGAGCTCGAGCGACCATCGCTGGCAGATGACGCTGCTCGCGCGCAAACTGGCGCGGCGTGGATTCTTCGTCATGAACGCGGCTTACCGCGGGACGCCGGATTTTCGCTACCCGGCGCCGGTTGACGACCTGCGCGAGGCGCTGCGCTGGATGCGCGCGCACGCGAAGCAATATCATCTCAACCCCGACAAAATCGCGGTCTACGGTTTTTCCGCCTGCGGATATCTCGCCGCGATGTTGGGCACTCGCGACGGACCGCCCGAAGTGCGCGTGCAAGCCGTCGTCGCGGCCAGTGCGCCGACCGATCTCGCGCTTTATCCCACGGGCGATATTCTTCCGCGCTTTCTCGGCGCCACGTATGCGGAGAATCCCGCCCTCTACCGCGAAGCTTCACCCGTGACCTACATCACCGCCGACGATCCGCCGTTTTTCCTCAACCACGGGACCGATGACACCACGGTCTCCCCGGATCACTCAAAGGTTTTCAAGGCGACGCTGGATCGGGCGGGCGTGCCCAACGAATTGCATTGGGTCGAAGGCCGGTCCCACGCGACGACCTTGATTTTTGGCGGGGCCAACGAAGATGCCGCGATCGATCATTTCTTGTGGCGACCGGCTCGTATATTCCCGAACCCGAAATTCCAGGGCTGGCGAAGATCGGGTATCTCACGAGCGACGATGTCCTCGATCATCAAACGCTTCCCGCCTCGGTAATCGTGTTGGGCGATGGGCCCGTGGGCCTTGAGGCGGCCCACTACTACGCCGCCATCGGCAGTCGGGTTACGATGGTCAGCAAACACGGTCAGGTCCTTAACTCCGCCGACCGCGACATCGCGGCGGCCTTGGCACAAGCGTTGTCCAAGGCGGGGGTGCAAATTATTTTTCACGCCAAGATTGAATCCGCCGCCAAAGCTCCGCGCGGGCAGAAAACGGTGAAGCTGAGAATCAGAGGCCGGGCCAAATCGATATATGCGGATGAAGTCGTGTTTGCGTTGGGACGGAACCCCTGTGTCGAAGCCCTTGGGCTCGAGGCGGCGGGAGTGGAACTCGGTGAAGACAATCACGTCGTCGCCAACGAACAACAACGCACCCGGTGCCGGCACATCTTCGCCGCCGGCGATGTGTGCGGCCCGTTCAAAATCCAACACCTCGCGGTGCAACAGGGCAGAATCGCCGCCCGCAATGCCGCCCGGCAGCAGGGGCTTTTGCGCGGTCGCAGCAAGTCGATGGATTACCGCATGAAGCTCTCGGCGCTGTTTACCGAACCTCAGGTGGCCGTGCTCGGATTGACCGAGAAAAAAGCCCGTGAAGACAAAATCGCGATCCGCGTCGCCTCCCATGCTTTCAGCGACGAGGGACGCGCTCAGATCGAGGGGAAAACCGAGGGATTCGCCAAGCTGATCTGCGAGGCCAAGTCGGGGAAGCTGCTCGGCGCGGCCATCGTCGGGCCGAGCGCCGCCGAACTGATCCACGAGATGGTCGCCGTCCTGCGCTTCGGGGGCGACGTCGAAACCATTGCCGCCCTGCCCCATTATCACCCCACGCTGAGCGAAATCTGGACGTTTCCGGCCGAAGCGCTGAGTGAGCGCACGCCCCGGCGGCGCCGCCATAGGTAATGTTGATCGTCAAGTAAGGCACGCAGGCCCGGTTTTATGATCCGCTCATCTTTTGCCCGATCCTAAAGTAAAGCGCTCAGCGCCGCTATCTCCGCCACGCGCGCCGGCTCCAACGCGAGATTACGTCGCTCAAAAGGATCGTTGGCCAAATCGAAAAACTGCCACGGCGAGCCATCGTCGTTGAGCACGAGCTTGCGCGTCGCCGTCCGCACACCCCGCCAGATGCGGTCGCATTGGTGCGGCGGCGCGACCACGCTCGGCATCGATATCCGCGCCGCTTCCCGCGGCTCGGCCCACACACGCCCGTCCGCCCACGCACGTGCCATCTCCGGCAGATCGAGCAGCGAAACCGCCGTCTCATCTCGCCGCGCCGCCACTCCCGAAAGACGCACCAAAAGCGGGACGCGCACGCTTTCCTCGTGCGGCCAGCCTTTGCGGAAAAGCCCGTGCGCCCCGTGCATGTCGCCGTGGACCGACGTAACCACGACGATCGTATCGTCGGCCAACGTCCCGATCAACCGACCCACCGCGCGATCCGTCGCCTCGATGTGGGCGTAGTAGCCGGCCAATTCCGCCCGCGCCCGCGCCTCCGTCTCGCCGCCGCGCGGCACATTATCAGACAGGATCAGTGTCGTGTGATCTCGCGTCGGCACGCCCGACGCCGGCGCGACGTAAGGGGGATGCGGCGCCTCCAGACTCACCAACGCAAACCAAGGCTGCGGTCCAGCCGCACCGAGCCGCTCCGCCGCACGCGCCGCGACCACGTCGCTCTGA
>JBDNFZ010000494.1:0-2235 GCA_041689555.1 Opitutaceae bacterium
CGGGAAACAGGAACGCTTCGGGCTGACAGTCTGTGGCGGGCCGGGTGCCAGTCGCTGCTTTCGTTTGATTCTTCATGCCAATAACTTAAGCACGAATCATGCCCATTCTTTCGTTCGCGTATGAATTTTCCGGGCTAGGCTACGGAAGAGATTGAGCACGGTCTTGGCCTGAGTGAAGGCGAGGCGCACTTCGCCGGTGGCGAGCACGTAAACCAAATAGTGGGGCGAGAGCGGGTTGATGCGCTCACCTTGCGGTGTGGCGGTGTGGGCTTTTTGCCGGAGGCAGTAGATGACGCCGGGGCGCGCGAGGGGAATATCGGCGGAGGGTGGAACGACCGCGTAGAGGCCGAGGGGGGCGCGTTCCAGCTCGGCGCGGTGGGCTTGGAGGAAATTGATAAGATCCTGACGGAACTCATCGAGGGAGAAGTCGGCGAGGGATACGGATTCGTCGAGGTCTTCGAGGTCGAGCACCTCGTCTTTGAGGCGCTTGAGCTGGCGGTCGCGGAAGAGGAGGTCGTCTTTGATGAGGTCTTCGAGCTGGGTGGTATCGAGGAGGTTGTCGGTCTGGGTGGCGGCGAGATCGACGAGGGCCATGCGGGCCTCGACGCGGTGCTTGACGCCGAGGTAGCGGTCGAGGTCGGCGACGGGCCAGAAATTGACGAGCTGCACGGCGTCGTTGCGCGAACCGATGCGGTCGATGCGGCCGAAGCGCTGGATGATGCGCACGGGATTCCAGTGAATATCGTAGTTTACGAGGAGGTCGCAGTCCTGGAGGTTTTGGCCTTCGCTGATACAGTCGGTGGCGATGAGCAGGTCGATCTCTTCGTGCTGATTGGCGAAGACGGAGGGCTGCTCTGAACGACGTTTGGCGAGAGGTGCGAAGTTGGTGAGGATGTCGTCGAAGTCGGTGCGGCCAAGGGAGGCGGCGTTGCCGCCGTCGCCGCAGATGAGGCCGGTGTGGATGTCGAGGTCGGTGCGAGCCCAAGTGGCGAGGTTCGCGTAAAGGTAGCGGGCGGTGTCGGCGAAGGCGGTGAAGACGATAACCTTGCGGTTGGGTTTGCCGTCGCGGTTGAACGTGGGAGTTTTCGCCTTGGCGGCGATGAGTTCGCTGAGTTCGGCGAGCTTGCCATCGCGCTTGGCGGTGACGGCTTGGGTCTTCTCCAAGAGAAACTGGAGCTGGGTGCGGTCGTTGCGCACGGCCTTGAGCCATTCGGGGAGTTTTAGGTGGCCGAGGTGGATGCGGCGGCGGCCACCGATGGTGAAATCCTCGCCGTCGAAGTCGGGATCCTCGAACTGGTCGGGCGTGAGCGAGTCGAAGTCGAGGTCGGGGTTGGCGTCGAGGTGTTGCTCGAAGTCCGTGATGCGTTGTTCGAGGGTGTTGATTTTCGCAATGGTGCGCTCGAGGGTAAGGCGGAACGAATCCACGGAGCTTTCGAGGCGTTTGAGAAAATTCACCTTCATCATCGAGATGAGGATTTTCTCTCGGCCTTCCTGGGTGAACCCGCCGAGGATCTTGCGCTCGTAGGCGGCCTTCGTCTCGGCGGGCAGATCACCGCGCAGAAAACCGGTGGGGTGGTAGAGCGCCAGACGGAGGGCGCCGATCTCCTTGTCGAGTTCCTCGAAGGAGAGGAAACCGTTCTTGAGATCGATGGGGGCGTTAAGCGCCCTGGGCGGCGGTCGCTTGGGGAAGCCGCCGAGGCTGGCCATTTCCTTGGCGTAGTAGCTGGCGATCTGGCGACGGGAGCGGGCAATGCTGAGGCCGTCGAGCAGTTTGAAAAAATCGCCGCCGATGGAAGCGATGAGATCACGGGTCTTGAGCTGGCCGGGGGCGCGGCTGGGGTCGGACCACCGGGTAAAATGGGTTTGGGCGAGGCGGGTGGTCTCTTTAACGGAGGCGATGTCGAGGCTTTCGGAAAAGGCTGAGTCGGCGTTAGCATCTCTGGCAACGTCGCCCCCGGCGATGAAGGAGATTTGGTTGCGCAGATCGGCGAGCTGGTTGTTCACCGGGGTCGCGGAGAGGAGCAGGACCTTGGTGCGAGCGCCGCTGGAGATTATGTCCTCCATGAGGCGCTGGTAGCGGGTTCGCTTCTCGGGTTCGCCCGGGCGGAGGGTGGCGAGTTTGTTGTTTCGTAACTACTCAGGCGGGCAGTCGTTGGCGTTGTAAGGCGTAGCGAAAGGCCGCGGGCGAATTTTTCTAAAGTTCAGGCTGGGTTCTGGTGCGGGAATGTGCTACCG
>JBDNFZ010000495.1:0-9592 GCA_041689555.1 Opitutaceae bacterium
CTCCACGGGCTTTCCGGCGGCGAGGCGCGGTGCGGTGCGCGTTCCGATATTTTTATACCAGACGATTTTTCCCCAGATGCCGTTGGTCATGATGTCGGGCAGGCCGTCGCCGTCCCAATCGGCCACGCTGAGGATCGAGTAACCCCATTTCTCCTCGGCGGGACCTTGGATCGAACCGTTGGGGCCGGCCTGCTCGTGGATGAGTTTCCCCTCGGCGCTCAGGTAGCGCGGCTGAGCCCAGCGCGTGGGCATGCCGCCGAGATTTTCGATGAAGCCGATGTAACCGGCGGTGTTTCCCGAGACGAGGTCCTCGTCGCCGTCGCCGTCCCAATCGACCGCATAGGGCGTGATTAGCGCACCGAACTTCACGTCGGCGGCGAACTGGCGGAAATAACGCGGCGGCAGAAACTGCGGCATGCCTTCGACGGTCTTACCGGTGTTTTCAAGGAAGGCGACGCGACCGTCTTCGTCGCCGCAGACGATATCGAGGTGGCCGTCGCCGTTAAAGTCCACCGCCGTCGGCGTGATCATGCACAGGTCCATCGTGAGGCGTTGTCCGCCGAGGCTGAGGGCGCGGCCGGCGGCGTAGACGGGCGCGGTGCGCGTGCCGGTGTTTTCGTAAAAGGTGAAACCGTCGCGGAACTCGCCGCAGATGAGATCGAGTTTCCCGGTGCCGCGAAAATCACCCCACATGGGCGAGGGCATGCCGAAGGGATCGACGTCTTTGCCGCCGGCTTGGAGGCGCACGGGCGCGGCATACGCCGGTTGGTCGTCGGTGCCGGTGTTGCGGATCACATAGACGTAGCCGCGGAGTTTACCGCGCGTCCACTCGCCCTTGGCATTGAAGGCGCCCTCGCCGCCGTTGAGGGCGCCGAAATCGCCCCAGAAATCAATGCCGACCGACACGTCGAGCACGCCGTCGCCGTCGAAGTCCACGAGCTGCCACTGGTTTTGCCGGATGTTGCCGGGCTCGGTGAGAATCGTTTCCGGCACCGCGAGTTTCGCGGGCCGGGTGAATTGGGTTTTCAGGAAATCGGGAAAGGTGTTGCCGCGGTAGTCGTAGATTTCGCCCCGTTTCACGGAGGCCGTCGCGGTCACCACCGGTTTGCCGGTCACGTAGGAGATGCCGGAAGACGGCGCGGATTTCCCGATGAGGACGGCGGGCTTGAAAATCGGGAGTTTCAACTGCGGGTCGATCTGGCCGCTGTTCTCGAAGAACCAGGTGCCGTTGTAGGGCTTGTCGGTGCAGACGACGACGAGGTCCATGAGGCCGTCGCCGTTGTAATCCATCGGCAGCGGCCAAGCCCAGAGGCCGACGCCGAGATCGACGAGGGCGCCGGGGTTGTTGTAAGCGAGGCGGGGCATTCTGTCTTCAGCGGCGCTGAGACAGCCCGTCGCCATAGTAAGCAGAGTCGAAATGCAGAGAGCGCGAAGGTTGCAGGGAGTTTTCATAAGCACGATTGGGCGAGGGCGAAATCAGACAAGGACGGAGCGGAAATTTTATCTCACCGGCACCGGCTTCGGCAGGCGGGCGTGGACCGCGCGCAGGTGCTCGTCGAGTTGCGCGCGCAGTTCGCGGGCCTTCGCCGGTTGCAGCACCGCGAGGTCGGCCAGCTCGGAGCCATCGGTGGTGCGGCGGTAGAGTTCGTCTCGGTTACCCTCGTAGAAATGAAGAAGCGTCCAGTCGCCGACGCGGATCGCGGATTGCGGATTGGTCCGGCTGACCGCGAAGTCTTCGACACCGATAGCCGGCTTCGCGGCGGCGAAGCCCGATTCGGGATGGTAATACGGAAAATGCCACACGTAGGCCCGCCCGGCTTCAGCCGGCCCGGCCGGCCGACCGGTCCAGAGCGGCAGCACATTCCGGCCATCGAGCTCGACACCGCGCGGGAGCGGCGCACCGGTCGCCGCCGCGACGGTGGGCAGCAGATCGGTGCCGATGAAGGGCGCTGCGCTGGTCGCGCCAGCCGGGATTCGCCCGGGCCAGCGCACGATCCACGGCACGCGCAGGCCGCCTTCATAGAGGTTCCACTTGCTACCGCGCAGCGGGCCGTTGGCGGAAAACTCGGGATGACCGCCGTTGTCGGATGTGAAGATAACGAGCGTATTTTCCGCGAGGCCCAGTTCATCGAGAGCCGAAAAGACACGGCCGACAAGATGGTCGAGCGTCTCGACCATAGCGCCGTAAACCGCGCGACGACGGTCGGCGTCGGCGGGCAGTCGCGCGGCATATTTTTCCACAAGCCAGGCCGCGCGCGAACGGATCGGCGTGTGGACGTAGTAGTGCGAGAGGTGCAGGTAGAACGGCTGCGCGCCGACGCGATGTTTCCGCAGGAACGCGATGGCCTTGTCGGTAAGCGAATCGGGGCCGAAGTCGCCGGGGGGCAGCGGGGCTTTCTCCGCCGCGGGACGCGTGGGGTCGCCGTAAGAGTGGCTGCCGAAATCCTGGTCGCCCTCGGCGTAACCCTGCTGCAACGGCCCGTGCGTGGCGGACCAACCGAGATATCCTCCGGTGTGCTGGCTTACGTGCCACTTGCCGAAATACCCCGTGGCGTAGCCGGCCCCGCCGAGGATCTCGCCGAGCGTGACTTCCTTGAGCGCGAGATTGAGCGGATACGGTGGGCCCGCGAGCGCGTGTCGATCCGGCGCAGGCGCCGTCGGCTCCTTGGTGACAAACTCGAAGCCGAGCCGCGCGGGTGATCGCCCGGTGAGCAGGGCTACGCGCGAGGCTGAACAAATCGGCGCGGCCGCGTAGCCGCGGGTGAAACGGGTGCCTTCGCGCGCAAGGCGGTCGAGGTGCGGCGTATCGTGCCACGCGTTGCCATCGCAGCGCAGGTCGCGCCAACCCAGATCGTCTGCGAGGATGAAGACAACATTCGGCCGCGTCGCAGGCGCCGGTGCGGCGGCAAAGCCCGTCGCAGCCAGCGCGAGAAAAGCGAGGCCATGAACGAACCGGAGAACGTGGGCGACGGGGAAAAGCATCGCTCAGAAGCGTCCGCTGACGCCAAACGTGATCGCTTGACCGGTGTAAATCACGCGCTGCTGGCGATTTTTTAAGCCGATGTAGGTCTTCTGCGGCTCGTTGGAGATATTGGCCACATCGAGGAACAGAGAGACCGTCGGCGTCCACTGGTAGGAGACCCCGGTGTTCACGATGGTGCGCTCGCGGCGATAGATGTTGCGCTGCGGCGTGGCCGAGAAGGTCGCGAGGTAGTCGCCGGTGTAGTTCAGCAGCACGTTGAACTTATAGGGACCCCGGCCGTAGTTCAGGCTGGCGTTGCCGGTGCGCGGAATGAAGCCCGCCACTTCCTTATCGGAGCGCACCGTGGCGCCGCCGAAATCGCCTTCGGTTTTCAGCAGCGTGAAATTGCCCGAGACGGCGAAGCCCTTCAGCCATTCCGGGAGAAACGTGAGCTGCTGCCGGTAATCGAACTCCCAGCCGGTGACCTCGGCCTTGCCGGCATTCCGAGAGCTGAGGAGGGCGTAGCCACTGTAGCTGCCCTCGAAGCCGTTGTCATTGCCGGCGCCGACCGTGCCGATGTTGGTCGTGAGGATGTAGTCCTTGATGTCCTTCCGGAAGTAGCCCGCCGACAAGACGCCCGAGGACTGGAGGTAATACTGCAGCGAGATATCGATGTTTTCGGCATACTGCGGGCCGACCGAGGGATTGCTGATCGTAACCGTCTGGTTCGGATCGCTGATGCTGGCGGAGGGCACGAGATTCGTGAACGGCGGGCGGCCGAAAGACGTGGACCAGCTCGCCTGCGCGCGCAGCCGGTCGGTGAAATCGTAGGTGAAGTGGATGCTCGGGAACGAGCGCGTGTAGGACCCACCGTTGGTGACCGGGTTGCTCCAGTCGTTGATCGCACGCGCGACCGGATCGGGAATCTGCGCCGCCGTCGCGGGGCGGACGCGCACGTAGCCGAAGCCCGAGACCTCGGTCTTCTCCGTGCGCACGCCACCGAGAATGCCAAGCTTGTTAAACTTCACCTGGCCTTGCACATAGCCGGCCACGATTTCTTCTCTGGCGTTGCGCGTGGTGCTGAACGCATCGCTCGTGCGAAAATACAAGTCCTCCGCCCAGAGCGCGGGGTTCTTCGTGTTATCATACGCGGCATGCGGCTCGATGTAAGGCAGTCGGCGCGCGGCCGAGCCCGGAAACGCGAACACATCGTCGAAGGACGCCGTCATGGCGGGGGCGGAGGCCAGATACGACCACTGGCGGCGCCGCCCCACCTCGGCGACCTTCTGGTCGCGGTAGAAGAAACCCGTTTTCAGCGTTACCGGCACCTCGAAGGGCAAGCGATAGCGGGCGTTGGCGCGGGAGTTGAACACCTCGACATCGCGGTTGTCGTTGCGCGTGAGCAGGGTGACACTGCTCCGGTAATTGGCGATGTCGTAAATGCTCGGGCCCGACGTCTGGGTAAACTGCGGGCTTTCCGGGTCGGTGGTGTCGACAATCCAACCGACATTGGCGAGGCGCATCACGAGGTTGCCGCCCGGCTCGTGCGCGAGGTTGATATGGGTTTGGCTGTAGTTGGCGTCGTAGTCGAAGCTCCAACGATCAAAGTTATGCTCGGCGCCCACGCCGAAGAGCCGGGTGCGGTTGATGAAGCGCCGCAGGAACGTGCTAAGTTCGAAGGTGGAGGCGGCGACGTTGCGAATCTCAGTGCGGGTGTCGGTGAACCCGGGCAGGACCGCGCCCGTGCCCGTCGGCTCAGTGGCGGTGCCGCCGGCCAGCGTCTGGCTGGTAAACGCGCGGGTCGCATAGAGCCGGTCGGTCTTCTCGAAAGCGTCGTTGTAGATCGTATTGAGGATGATTTTGGTGTGCTCCGACAGCCGGTATTCCGCCTTCACGTTAATGCTCTTTTGGGTGCGGTTGTTAAACTGGTTCTGTGTGCGGAAATCCCAGAGGTAGGCCGGCGATGCGGCCGTGTTCTGGTAGTCATATTGGATCGATGAGGGCCCGTTGACGTTTTCGCTGTAGAAGAGATTTACCGCCACGCCGAGGTTTCGATCGCCGCCAAAGACATCGAAGACCTCTTGGTAGGACACGTTCGTAAGAGGATGGATCGGGTGATTCCGGCGCACCTGCGTATGCTCGTAAAACGGCGCCGCCCAGCGGGCACCAAAACTGTAGCTGAAGCGCCGCCGCTCCTTCATGCTGAGCGGAGATCGCGTCTTCAGATTTACCGAACCGCCGAGCGAGTCCGCCGTCTGGTCCGGCGTCTGGCCTTTGATGACCTCGAGCTGCTCGAACATCGCGCCGGTGAGGCTGTGGGTCTGAAACTGACGGTTGAAACCTCCGACGTTGGACATGAGCTGACCGTCTACATTCACGCGGTTCATCGTCGAAGGCTGGCCGCGGATGATGAGGCCCGTGACGTTACCTTCGTCGTCGAGTTGCGACGCCACGCCGGGGAGTCGCATTGCAAGTTCGCCCGCGCTCAAATTGGGCAAATTTCCGTAGGTATCGAGCGCAACGACATTCTTAACGTTATCGGCGTTGCGCTGTGCCGTGAGCGCGAGCGCGTTGCCCTCGCGTTCGCCGGTCACGCGAAATTCGCCGAGCTTGTAAACTTGCGTGGTCAGATCGAAGTCCTGCACTGACCGCTGGCCGGGCGCCACGCGCACCGTCTTCTTCTGACCATCGAGCCCGAGGTAGGATACGGTGATCTCGAGATCACCGGCTGGAATTCCCGACAGCACGAAACGTCCCGTGTTGTCGGTGAGGACGGACAAGCCCAGCTTCGATGCCTCTATTTTCGCTCCCTCCAGAAGGTTGCGAGTCGCGGCGTTACTGACGGTGCCGAGAACCGTGCCGCGCTCGGCGGTAGAGGGGGCGGTCTGTGCGAAAAGCGCGGGCGTGAGCAGGGCGAGGGCAAGCACGGCGGCGAGGCCGGGCCGAAGGTTAAGGGATGGATGGACGATCTTCATGGGGGTAACTCTTACCAAGGTTGCGACACTGAAACTTTTGCGGATTTGAAAAAACGTTTTTTCAAAGTCAACCGCCTTTTCCCCGTAACTGCCGTTTTCTCAAACGCCAACGTCGCGGAGTTGCGCAACCGCTCTCCTCGACAACCGGCATGATTCCTGGGAGATCAACCACCGGTCCGTGAAAAAAATTCCGCGGATTTCTACGCGGCTCCGGTCGAGGCTCGCAGGCTTTCCACCAACGGAACCTCGACCGTGCGGCCGGACTCGCGCCCGCGCGCGAGCTGCTGCAACAGAAGCGTCGCAGCCTGCTCGGCCAATTCCTGGTGCGAGACGCCCACACACGAGAGCGGCGGGTCGAAGAACGGCGCGATGTCGTAGTCCCCCACCCCGATCACCGCCACATCCCCGGGGATGCCGAGGCCCTTTTCCTTGATCGCCCGATACGCACCCAACGCCAGCGCGTCGGACACCGCATAAAGCCCGTCGCACTTCCCGCCTCCCTTCAGAAAGGCGCGCATCGCTTCATAGCCGGCCAACTCGGAAAGCATCCCGGCCACAATCTCGTTGGGAGCGATGCCCGAAACGTGCAACGCCCGCTGCATGAACCCGTCGACCCGCGCCCGCGTCGTCTGGGTGAGCGGACTGCCGTGCAGCACGCCCATCCGCCGGCATTTTCTCCGGAAGAGGATGTCCGCCGGACGGCCGCCGGCCTCGGCCGCCTCGACGACCGACGGGTAGCCGGGGATGCTCCGGTTCACGAGCACCACCGGATACGGCAGGTGCGCCCGCGCGAGAAACGCATCGTCCTCCGCCGTCGTGTTCATGACGAGCGCGGCGTTGAAATGATCGCCGGTGAGCAGGCCGGGCATCTCGCGCAATCGCCCGGCCGGAAACATCTCGATCAACACCGAAAACGTGTGCTCATTGCCCGCCGCGACCGCCTGGCGCAGGGCCACGATGAAGTGTTTCACGAGCGGAATCGGGGCCTCGAAGCTGGTGATGAGCGCGAGCACCACGTTGTTCTTCACCCCGTCGCCGCCGCGCAACCGCCGCGCGCTGATGTTGGGCAGGTAGCCGAGCTTGGCCGCCGAGGCGCGGATCTTTTCCACCGTCTCCGGTGATATCCGCCGCTCCACATGGCGGTTGTTCAGCACCGAAGAGACCGATCCGATGGAGACCCCGGCATGCGCGGCGATGCTGTTCACCGTGACGCGACCGGCCGGGATCTTTGTGTTTCTTGACATCGTTCGGCCCGAGCCAGTCAAATTCCCCCAAGATTGCAAAAATGTTTTTGCAAAATCATCTCCATGAAGAAACCCCGCTTCTTTCTCGGCATCGACGTCGGCACCGGCAGCGCCCGGGCCGGCCTATTCGACGCGCGGGGCACGTTGCTCGGCAGCGCCAGCCACCCGATCACCCTCTGGAAACCCGCGCCCGACCACGTCGAGCAATCCTCGGATAACATCTGGGCCGCCTGCGGCCGAAGCGTGCGTGCCGCTCTTCGCGCCGCCGGTTGCAGCGGCGCCGACATCGCCGGCATCGGCTTCGACGCCACCTGCTCCCTCGTGGCCCTCGACGCCGAGGATCGTCCGGTCTCGGTCAGCGCCACCGGCCGCGCCGAGCAAAACGTCATCGTGTGGATGGACCACCGCGCCCTCGCCCAGGCCGCACGCATCAACGCCACCGGCCATCCCGTGCTCCGCTACGTCGGCGGCGTCATCTCGCCGGAGATGCAGACGCCCAAGCTCCTTTGGGTTAAGGAAAATCTCCCCGAGACTTGGCGGCGCACCGCCCGCTTTCTGGATTTGCCCGATTATCTCACTTACCGCGCCACCGGCGACGACACGCGTTCGCTCTGCACCACCGTGTGCAAGTGGACCTACCTCGGCCAGCAGGACGGCGCCGGTTGGGACGCCTCTTATTTCAACCGGATCGGGCTGGGTGATCTCGTCCGCGAGAAGTTCGAGCGCATCGGCACCCGCGTGCGGCCCATGGGCGAGGCGATCGGCGGCGGCCTCACGCCGCGTGCCGCCCACGAGCTGGGTCTCCGCGGCGGCACGCCCGTGGGCGTCGCCATTATCGACGCGCACGCCGGCGGCCTCGGGATGCTCGGCGCGCGCATCGGCGGCGGCAAAGTCGACGCCCCCGCGCTCAACCGCCGTATCGCCCTCATCGGCGGCACTTCGTCGTGCCACATGGCCGTCTCACCCCGACCGCGCTTCATTCGGGGCGTCTGGGGGCCCTACGCCTCCGCGATGATTCCCGGGCTCTGGCTGACCGAGGGCGGGCAATCTGCAACCGGGGCCCTCATCGACCACGCGATCTTTTCCCACGCCGCCGTCGCCCCGCTCCTCGCCGAGGCGAAACGCGCCGGTAAAACCGTCTACGAGTTGCTCAACGCCCGCCTCGACGCGCTCGCCTCGGCCGGGGATGTCCCCCACCCCGCCGCGCTCACCCACGATCTGCACGTCCTGCCCGACCACCACGGCAACCGCTCGCCCCGGGCCGACCCCACGCTCCGCGGCGCCATCAACGGCCTCACGCTCTCCGCCACCGCCGACGACCTCGCGCTCCGCTACCTCGCCACCATCCAGGCCGTGGCCCACGGCACGCGCCACATCATCGCCGCGCTGAACGCCAAGGGCTATCGCATCGACACCATTCTGGCCTGCGGCGGCGGCACCAAGAATCCCGTCTTCATCCGCGAACACGCCGACATCACCGGTTGCAAGATCGTGCTCCCCCGCGAACCCGAGGCCGTGCTGCTCGGCTCGGCGGTGCTCGGCGCGGTCGCGGCCGGTCGCTTCGCCTCCGTGCTCGCGGCGATGGCGGCGATGAACGCCGTCGGGCGCGCCGTCAGGCCTGCGCGCGGCCCCGTTGCGCGCTTTCACACTGCGAAACACGCCGTCTTTCAACGCCTCCACGCCGACTCGCTCGCCTACCGCCGGCTCATGGCCCGCGCCTGACGTCGCCCGTTTTCAGTTCGCCTTGCCCGGTCTCTGCGGCAGCTTTACTAGCTTCTGCTTATCCGCCCACCGTGTCCGCTCCGCCCGAAGACGTCCCCGATCCTCCCCGCAAGTTCTACGGGTTGAAGCCGCGCGAGTATGATTCCGTAAACGGCCCGCCGCGCACCGTTGCTCCCGGGGAGATGCCCACCGAGCCCGATCCCGGGATCAGGTCCGCCCCCGCCGGACCGATCACCGTGGAAGCGCTCCGACTGGTCGCGGCGGGCGACAAGCCTCTGCTCGGCCACAACCAGCCCGCGACGCGCGCCAACGACGTCCACGGCCTCCTCGACGCCAACCGCCAGCGCGCCCTGCGCTCCGGTGAATTTGCACTCACCCCTCAGCCCAAGCGGGTCTCGCGCCGCAAACGCGACTATTGGACCCTCGTGCTGATTTCCAACGTCGGCATTCTCGGTTTCATGGCGCTCTTGGGCGGCTTCAATCTCCTCATGATGCGCGTCGGCCTCGGCGCCGGGTTGTTTCTCACCGCCGCGCTTACCTGGATCATGTGGTTCGTGATGGACGACTATTGAGGCGCCGGGGACGCCCCCGCCCGTGATCCGCTTGTTTTTTGTGGGAGCGAGCTTGCTCGCGACACTCTGTGTTCGGAATCGCGAGCAAGCTCGCTCCTACACCGGATCAAACCTATA
>JBDNFZ010000496.1:0-1877 GCA_041689555.1 Opitutaceae bacterium
CCCGCGTTCCGCCACGAAAATCCGACCCGTCTTTCCAGACCGGCTTGCGCCGGGCCCCAGACCCGGCTTTTTTCCTGCGATGCTCCCGATCCCCTTCCCCTGCCGCCTCGCCCTCGCCGCCGCCGTCCTCGTCGCGTTCTCCGCCCGCGCCAAAAAAGAATCCAAGGATTTTTCCAACGTCCCCACCGGCCACGATCACTCGGCCCACTCCCACGATAAACACGTCCACGTCGCCCCCCACGGCGGAACCCTCGTCGAGGTCGGCGACCACGCCTACAACGTCGAGTTCCTCCGCGACGCCGCCGCCGGCAAGCTCACCGCTTGGGTTCTCGGCGGTCACGCCGAGGATTTCGTCCGCATCCCCGCCCCGTCTTTTGAAGTCGTCGCCACCGTCGCCGGCGCGAAACAGACGCTCCTCTTCAAGGCCGTAGCCAACCCCACCACCGGCGAAACCGTCGGCGCCACCTCCCAATTCGAGGCCTCCGCCGACTGGCTCAAAACGACCGCCGCCTTCGACGGCGTGATCCCCGAGCTCACCATCAAGGGCACGAGCTTCAAAAACATCGTCTTCAGTCTCGCCTCGGCCGACGCCCACAAGCACTGAGCCGGCCCGGCCTCAGCGCTGCCGCGACGATTGCCGTCGCCTCCATGTCCTCCGTTTTTTTCGAGCTCTCCGTCATCTTCGTGCTCTTGCTCGCCAACGGCGTCTTCGCCATGGCCGAGATCGCCATCGTCTCTTCCCGCAAGGCCCGGCTCCGGAACCTCGCCGAGCAGGGCGACCTCCGCGCCCGCCTCGCGCTCGCGCTCGCCGAGTCGCCCAATAACTTTCTCGCGACCGTCCAGCTGGGCATCACCCTCGTCGGCGTGCTCGCGGCGGCCTTCAGCGGTGCGTCGCTCGCCGCCAAACTGGCCGTGCCTTTGCGCGAGTTCGCTTGGGTCGCACCATATGCCGAGCCGGTCGCGTTCGGCCTCGTCGTCATCACGCTTACCTATTTCACCCTCGTCATCGGCGAGCTCGTCCCCAAGCGCATCGGCCTGAGCGACCCCGAAGGCGTTGCCCGCGCCCTTGCCGGCCCCATGCACGGCCTTTCCCGCCTCGCCGCCCCGCTTGTGCTGCTGCTCGGCCGCTCTACCGACCTGCTCCTCACCATCTGCCGCATCCGGCCCGCGCCGGAAATCCACGTCACCGACGAGGAGGTCCGCCTGCTGGTGCGCGAGGGCTCCCGCGCCGGCGTCTTCCATCCGCAAGAGCCGGCCATGGTCGAAAACGTCATGGCCTTCGACCATCTCCCCGTCCGTGACCTGATGACCCCCCGGGCCAAAATCATCTGGCTCAACGTTCATGACACCCACGCCACCGTCTGGCACCGGATCGTCGTCTGTGCGCACTCCACGTTTCCCGTCTACGAGGGCTCCCGCGACCACGTCCTCGGCCTCGTCACCGTCAAGTCCGTCTACGCCAACCTCGCCGCCGGCACCGCCGTCAACCTCCGCGATCTCACCACCCCCGCGCTCTTCGTCCCCGAATCCCAATCCGCCACCGCCCTCCTCGCAAAATTCAAGTCTTCCGGTCGCCACGTCGCCCTCGTGACCGACGAGTTCGGCGGCACCGTCGGCCTCGTCACCCTCCACGACGTCATGGAGGCCATCGTCGGCGAACTTCCCGCCCGCGGCGACCGACTCAAGCCCCGCGCCGTGCAACGCCCCGACGGCTCCTGGCTCGTCGACGGCTTGATCGACGCCGCCGACTTTGAACGGGCCGTGCCCGACTTCCCCTTGCACCCGCCCGCCCAGCGCGACTACGCGACGTTCGCCGGCTTCATCGTCAAGCACCTCGGCGCGACCCCCGCCGAGGGCTCGACCTTCCGCCACCACGG
>JBDNFZ010000497.1:0-1621 GCA_041689555.1 Opitutaceae bacterium
CAAGGCACGCCGCGCAGGGGAACGCGTGGTCGTAGCGATCGCGCTGATCGCTTTTGTTGCCCATCTCATTCTGATCGGGCTGCGGCACGTGGACCTGCTTCCTGCGCACAGCCATCATCTCGACGAGCTCCTGACCAATCCGATTGCCGCGATCTACACGCCATTCTCCTTCATCTTGGTTTATGAAGTTTACCTGTTGGTCTTCTACCTGCCCCAGTCGATCACCCAATATATCGCCCGGCAATATGAGATCATCACTCTGATCATCGTCCGCCGGATTTTCAAAGACATCGCCAATCTGGAGCTGACCCCGGATTGGTTTAGCCGGCCGGGCGATCTCCAGCTGACCTACGATATCGTGGCTACGTTGGTTCTCTTTTTGCTCATCATCCTCTTCTACAGGCTCGCCCGCACGCGCCCGGCTCCCGCAAGCGGGCAGGAGTTCTGCTCCGCCGACCTGCTGCGCTTCATTTATTTTAAGAACATCATCAGCCTGTTGTTGGTCCCGGTGCTCCTAGGGCTCGCGATCTATAGCTTCGTCCTCTGGATCCGGGAGACTTTCTTCTCGGTGGCGACGGCGACGGTCAGTGTCGTTGATGTTAACAAAGTCTTTTTCGAGGATTTTTTCGGCATTCTCGTTATGGTCGATGTGTTCCTGCTTCTGCTATCGCTCGTTCATACAAACAGTTTTGCTAAAGTAATCCGGAATTCCGGGTTCGTCATTTCCACCATTCTGATCAAGATATCCTTCGGCGCTGACGGACTCGTCAGTGTCGCGCTCATTTTGGGCGGTGTTTCTTTCGGCGTGGCGATCCTATGGGCGCACAACATGTTCGAGCGAACCATCTCCCACCCCCCGGAATCGAAGCCCACGGTCGAGGATGCCACGGCGGCTATTTCCCGACATCCCCCACCGGCCTCACCATAATCGAGGCCGCTGCTTTACGCCGCGTCGGCAAGGGCAAGTTTATCGTCACGGCTTCGCGGATTCACAGAAATGCGTCCGGTGGGGATTGCAGAGCGTTACACTCCGACAACGAAAGTAAACGAACAGATCCCATCTTATCATGAAACACGTTCATCCCGATTATCAATGGGCCAACCTAGCCCAACAAGCCGCCGCCCTCGTCCCCGAGGCCGTGCAGGGCACCGAATATCCGCTCAACTTGATCAATGGCGTCTGGGGTGAGCCGGGCAATCGGAAGCATTTTCAATCCCCCGTGGATGGAAGCACGATCACCCATTTGCCCATGATCGATCTGCTGCACGCGCGGCGGGCGGTGGAGGGCGGAGCCCGGCAGGCGAAGGATTGGCGGAAAGTCGATCTCGACGAGCGGGCCCGGCGTATTGCGGAATGCCTCGGCGCTCTCAAGATCCACCGCAAACTGATCGCCGGTTTGCTCGTCTGGGAAATCGGCAAGCCGGTCCATCTGGCCGAGGTGGATGTGGACCGCTGCATCTCGGGCGTCGAGTGGTATCTCGACCACAGGGAAACCTTCATGGCCGGGCGCGAGCCACTGGGTCTGGTCTCAAACATCGCCTCTTGGAATTATCCTTACTCGGTCCTGATGCATTCCCTGCTCGTGCACATGTTGGCCGGGAATGCGGTCATCGCCAAGAC
>JBDNFZ010000498.1:0-3941 GCA_041689555.1 Opitutaceae bacterium
CGCTCGCCACCGCCGGTCTCACGGGCGGCGCCGTCCCCGCCACCGAGGGCAAGATCCTCGTCGTCGATTTCTGGGCCTCGTGGTGCGCCCCGTGCAAAGCCGCCTTTCCCTCCCTCGGCAAAATCCACGCCGCCTACGCCGCGCGCGGCGTCGTCCTCCTCGGCGTGAGCGTCGATGAGAAGCCCGCCGCCTACGCCGACTTCGTGAAAAAAATGGCACCGCCGTTTCCCACCCTTCACGACGCCGCGCAGAAACTCGTCCGCACCGTCAAGGTCCCCGCGATGCCCACGACCTACCTTGTCGGCCGCGATGGGAAAGTCCGCTCGATCCACGCCGGCTTCCAAGGCGACAAGACCGACAAACTCCTCCGCACCGAACTCGACGCCCTGCTCGCTGAGAAACTCTGAGCCCGCCTTCTTCCGTCATTCACGTTCTCATTCTTCTTCTCTTAATCTTTCTCTTTCTCCCTCCCTTTTCCCATGCGCTCCCGAATTCTCGCCCTCCTCCTTCTCGCCGCCGCCGCATTCCTTGCCGGCGGCTGCGCCACCGCCGGCACCGCCGGCACCGCCCGCGTCCAGCCTTGGGAACGCGCCGCGCTCGCCGACTACACCATGCGCTCCGACCGCGACCCGCTTTTCACCGCGCTTGCCGAGCACACCTTCTTCTCGCGCGAGTCCGCCTCGGGTGGCCGCGGCGTCGGTGGCAGCGGTTGCGGCTGCAACTGATCCGCCCGCGGTGCCTTCCGCTGTAGAACCGACCGCCGATCGGTTTGCCGCGCCCGCCCCGTTTATTTACCCGCTTTTCCCCAACCTCCGTTTGAATTTCCCGCTCAACTCCCTTTCGTAACTCCGCCTCTCTTCCCATGAAGTTCTCCCCCGCTCTCGTCCGTCGTCTGCACTGGCTCAACCTCCCCGGCACGCTCCTCATCGCGCTGCTCCAGCGCACGCCCGCCGTCCGCGTCGCGGCCACGGCCGGCGATTACGTTTTGGCCTCGCCCGCCACGGCGGTCCTCAAGTCCGCCGTCGCGACCCTCGGCGCGCTCGGCGCGATGCACAGCATGGCGGGGGCCACCGCTTACTCCTCGACGATTCCCGAGCCCGCCGCGTTGGCCGCAGGCACCAACACGACCATCGTCTTCAGCATCACCGGCAGCCCGGCCCAGCCCGGCTCGTGGACCGTCGGCGGCTCCGTGCCTCCCGGGATGGTTTTCCGTGCCCTTGGCGGCGGCGGGGCCGGCGTCACCAGCGGCATCATCAACACCTCCCTCATCCAGCTCAGCGGCACGCCCACCACCGCCGGCAGCTACCGGCTCTCCATCGTCGGCTGGCGCGGGGCCAACGGCACCCTCGACAGGTTTGCTTTCGACTACCTCGTCAACGTCGCCGGCTCCGTCACCGCCGCGCCCGTGATTATCACCCAGCCCGTCTCCCGCACCGTCGTCGCCGGACAGCCCGCGTCGTTCACCACGGCGGCCACCGGCTCGCCCACGCCCACTTTCCAATGGTTCAGGAACGCCGTCGCCATCCCCGGGGCCACCGCCGATGTCTTCACGCTTGCCGCCACCGCGCCGACCGACGCCGGGAGCTACACGCTCGTTGCGACCAACTCCCTAGGCTCCGCCACCAGCAACGCCGCCACGCTCACCGTCACCGGCGGCGTCGTCTCGCCCCCTTCCTTCCTCACCGCTCCCGGCAGTGCCACCGTCGCCGCCGGCGGTTCCGCCCTCCTCGCCGTGAGCGCGTCGAATTCACCGACCTATCAATGGCGCAAAAACGGCGTCGTGATTTCCGGCGCCACGGGTGCGACGCTCAACCTCACCGGTCTCGCCCCCGGGGACACCGGCAACTACGACGCTATCGCCACCAACTCCGCCGGCACCGCCACCAGCGCCGCCGCCAGCCTGATCGTGACCGGTCCGCTCGCCGCCCGCCTGAGCAACCTTTCCGTGCGCACCACGCTCGCCGCGAACCAGATTCTTACGGTCGGCCTCACGATGTCGGGCGGCGGACGCGCCGTGCTGTTGCGCGCCGCCGGCCCGGGCCTGGGTGCGCTCGGCGTCGCAGGCACGATGGTCGACCCCAAACTGACGCTCTTCAACGGCACGGCGCCGATCGGCACCAATGACAACTGGGGCGACACCGCCGCCAATGCCACTGCGGTCATTGTCGCGAACAGTGCGGTAGGAGCCTTCGCGCTCCCCGTCGCGAGCCTCGACGCCGCGCTCGTCGCCGCCGTGGATGGCGGCCGCACCGTCCAAGTCTCCGGCCCTGCCGCCGGCAATGTGATCGTCGAAGCCTACGACACCGGCTCCACCAATAGCCCGCGCCTCACCAACCTCTCAGCGCTCAACCAGGTTGGCACGGGCGGCGATGTCTTGATCGCCGGTTTCACGGTGGCCGGGACCGGCACCAAAAATCTTCTTATCCGCGCCGCCGGCCCCTCGCTCGCCGTCCCGCCCTTCAACATCGGTGGCACCTTGGCCGATCCCAAGCTCGTCGTGCGCCGCACTTCCGATCAGGCTATCGTCGGCGAAAACGACACCTACGCAGCCTCGCTTGCGACGGTCTTCCCGAGCGTCGGTGCCTTTGGGTGGGTCGCCGGTGCTAAAGACGCTGCCCTCATCGTGAGCTTGCCCGCGAGCCCCGGAGGCGCCGGCTACACCGTCACCGTCTCCGGCTCCGACGGCGGCACCGGCGTCGCCATCGTCGAAGTCTACGAACTGCCGTAAGGAGGCGGAAGGTCTGGGGCGTGAGGCGTGAGGGGTAGCTGCGAGTGTGAGCGAGCGGGGCGGGGAGGCGGGAGGCGTGGGGCGGGGCGGGTGCTTGTAGCGGACTTCGTCAGGAGGCCGGAGGGGCGGCCTCGCCGCGTCTCCAGCCTGGATTTGTCCTGCGCCCTGAGCCCGTTTTTCATGGGGCGCTGGTATGAGAGCCGAGAGCCGTAAGGCTTGGATGTGGCTGCGGTATCTTGCCGCACGGTTTTCCCGCAGCCACGCCGGAGTTTCGGAATGTTGGCCGCAAAGAGCACAAAAATTTTCCTCCCCTCCGGCAACACTCCCATCGCGCCTATAGGCGCGCAGAGGACCCCGCCGCAGCCCGCGACACTTTTTGCGCCTCTTTGCGGCAAAACGGATCGGAGCTGAGAGCTTAGGGCGGAAGGTGGGAGTTGAGAGCTGAGAGCTGAGAGCTGAGAGCCCGGAGCAACGGTTCGCCCGTGGCTGCGGCATCCTGCCGCAGCTCAGCCACGCCGGAGATTCGGAGTGATGGCCACAAAGAGCACAAGAATTGTCCTCCCCTCCGGCCACGCGTCCATCGCACCTATAGGCGCGCGGACGACCTCGCCCGCAGCCCCCGCAATTTTTGCGCCTCTTTGCGGCCAGCATTCCGAGTCCGGAGCCTCGCCCTCAGGCGGGCTGTCCCCGCCCCGCGTCCGCCGCTTCTGTTTCCTGCTTTCCTGATTTCCAGATTCACCCGTCCGCTCGCTCCACCTGATCTCTCGGAGTGACGGCCACAAAAAGGCGCAAAGATTCCCACTCCCTTCGTCCACGTTCCCATAGCGCCTATAGGCGCTCAGAGGACCCCGCCGCAATCAGCGCCTCTTTTTGTGCCTCTTTGTGGCCAACCCTCCGAGTCCGTAGTCCCGCCTTCAGGCGGTCTGTCCCCGCCCCGCGCCCGCCGCTTCTGTTTCCCTCCTTCCTGATTTCCACATTCTCTCCTGAAACCGCCCGGCCTCAGTGAGACTCCAGATGGCTCGTCAGCGTGTGCCACTCCAGCACCTCTTGCAGCAGCGCGTGCTCCGTCCTCCGCACGATGCGTTCGAGGCTGTTCCACGTCTGGCTGAAGGCGATCTGCTTCCGCGCGCCCCCGAGCACGTGCTGCATCTCGCGGTAGCGCGCCACGCGCCGGTGCAGGTCGTTGATCGAAATGAGTGACATGAACGCCGCC
>JBDNFZ010000499.1:0-4903 GCA_041689555.1 Opitutaceae bacterium
ACGGCGAACAGCATCACCTCGTAGAGCGCCAGCTCTTCGATGCCGCAGCCGATCAACGCGAGCACGGGCACCCGCAGAATCGAGGAAAGGACGATTTCGCCGGTGTGGAAACGGCTCGCCGTCGTCACGTCCATCTCGCGGTCCGCGTGGTGCCAGCGGTGAAACCGCCAGAGCAGGGGCACGCGGTGATTCAGCCGGTGCCACGCATAAGTCCATGCGTCGAGCAGGAGCAAGGCCGCCGGCCAGCGCACGGCGGCGGGCGCGTCGGTCCACCAAAGAATTCCGAAACTCCGCGCCGCCGCCCACTCGGTCGTCGCAAGCCAGGCGCCGGCGAAAATCACGGCGACGAGCAGCGCGTTCAACCCGCCGAGCGCGAGGTTCAGCGCGCCGTGGCGACCGCGCGTGCGGCGCGCGGCCGGGCCCCCACCGTAAAATTCAAAATATGGCCGCGCGGTCTCCCAGACCAGCAACGCGCCGAGCACGGCCACCGCGAGCCATGGCCGCCACGCGATCAGAGAGTGAGGGGTTTCCATGGTGGCGGCGGTTTACGGCGACGGACGCGGATGGTGCTCCGCGTCGAGCAACCGGCCCCAGCTCGCGTTGTAGGGATCGACGACGCCCACCGGCCGGCCGTCGCGCACCAGGGGGCGGCCCTCGTTGGCCCACCGAAAAACGGAGCCCTGCAAATTATAAACGCGGGGGCGGCCTGCCGCCGCGACCGCCTCCGCGAGGGCGGAGGAGCGCACGCCCACCGAGCAATAGAGCACGACCGGACGCGCCCCCGGCTGCGCGGCGAGCAGGCGGAAAATTTCCCGCGCGGTCTCCGCGTGGAGCGCGCCGGGCAGGTGGCTCACCGCAAATTCACGGCGCGTGCGGACGTCGATGACCACGGGCCGCGCGGTCTCGGGCCGTTCGTATTGGCGCGCGAGCTCGGCGGTGCCCATCTGTGGCACCGCCGGCCACTGGCGCGCGATTTGAGCGCGCACGCCCGACCAGGTGGGCTCTGCCTTGGCGCTCATCCCGAAAGCGACGAGCAGCAGCCATGCGCGCCAACCGAAACATCGCGCGCGCCGCGCCGGCACCCGGAATTCAAAGGCGGTTTTCTTCGAGGTCATACACATCGAACCATACGCGCACGGGCCGGTTCTTCGGAATGAATTTCGGAATGTAGCCCTCGAGAAATTCTTGGAGCGGCTGCGGCATTTCGCTCGGCCGCATGTCGCGCATTTTATTGTTCCAAGCGATGACCGCGCCGCGGTCCTTCACCTGCGAGTGCGCGGTGATCCACCCGGCCACAGCCGCATCGTCGGCCCCGGTCGCGGCGAAGGCCTTGAACGCCTCGGCGTCGATGCCGGTGAAATCAAAGAGGTAGCGGTCGAGCGGGCAGTTGTAGTGATACTCGCCGTTAGTGCCGGCGATGACGGCGCGGCATTTGTCGGTCATGCGCGCGGCGTGGACGTAGCCGGCGAGCGTCTCGCGCGGACTCCGGGGAAATGCCTTGGTGAGGTCGAGAGCGGGGATGGAGTTGGACATAAAAAATCAGTTCAGGTTTTTCGCGGCGGCGATGATCTCGGCGCTTTCGGGGCGGTCGCGGTAGCCGTCGCGCATGAGCTTCGCGCGGATCACGCCGGTGCGATCCACGATGAACACGACGGGATGGGGCACGCCTTCCGCCTTCCCCTTGGCTTCCGTATTTCGAATACCATAGGCGTCGATGATTTTGCTGCCGGTGTCGGAAAGGAGCGGAAACGTCAGGCCGAGTTTCGCGGCGGCGGCGGCGCTGGTGGCGGGCGCATCGTAGCCGATGCCGATCACGCGCACGCCGCTCGTCTCGATGCTCTTGAGGTCGGCCTGCAACGCCTGGAGCTGCTTTTTGCAGAACGAACACCAGTCGGCCGAGCGGTAAAACACCAGGGCCACCGGACCGGTTTTCAACAGGTCCGCGAGCACGACGTCGGCGCCGGCGGAGTCCTTGAGCGTGAAGGCGGCGGCCTTGCCGCCGACTTTGAGACCGGGCGTTGCCTTATCGGCGGCGTGCAGAACGGAAGCGCCCAAAAGCCCGACGAGGAGGAAGAGACTACGTGTGATCATGAGAGGAGGGGCCACCGGAGACGGAACGCCGGAACGTCTTGGGGTCAAACGGCGGCCCGGAAACGGGCACGCTTGTCCGCCGCGCCCGATACCACGAGGCCAGCCGCGCGGGCGGCACGCCGAGCCGAAAACCGAAGAGAATCGCCTGGTTGAGCAACGTGGTCCGCACGGCGCCGAGTTCGCGCCAGCGGCGGCCGGAGGTGACCGCGATGGCGGGCGCGATGGCGATTCTCCCCCTCAGCCGCAGCCGTTGCACGAATTCGTAGTCTTCCAAGATCGGCATGTCCCGAAATCCTTCCAAAGCACGAAAGGTATCACGCCGCAGAAACAGCGCCTGATCGCCGTAAGGCAACTGCCGGCGGCGTGCGCGGGAGTTGGTCCCGCGCTCGATCCAGCGGCGGCCGGGAAATTCTCCGGCGATGGCGAAACCGAACGCGCCGGCCGCGACGCCCGGCTGCGCCAGCGTCTGCCGCACATGGGCGGCGTAGTCGGCGGGCAGCAGCGTGTCGGCGTGGAGAAACACCAGCCGCTCGCCTGTGGCGATGGCGGCGCCGCGGTTCATCTGCGCGGCGCGACCCGGCGGTGACGCCAGCACGACGGCACCGTGGGCGCGCGCGATCTCCGGGGTGCCGTCCACACTGCCGCCATCGACGACGATAATCTCGAGCGGATCGCCGCGCAGGGCTGCGGCGAGAGCGACCGGCAGTTGCGCCGCTTCATTGAGCGCCGGGATGATGACCGACACACGGTCACGGCCGAGGGCCTGGGCGGCGGGTGTATCCGCCCAAGTCGCGAGATCTCCGGGCTCGTCCACATCGTCTAGGCGATCAAGCAAGCAAGAGGAAAGCGCGAGCCGTTGCACGGTGGCGAGCGTCTGCGCCAGCACGGCGGCGGTGCTCCACGCGATGCCGCGAAACAATTCCGGTCGCGGGCGGCGCAGCCCGATCAAGTAGTAGCCGCCGTCGGTCGCCGGCCCGAGGACGGTCTCGTTTTCGCGCAGCGCGGAGAAAGCCGCGCCGAGGTGCGCCGCCGTGAGCCGCGGGCAATCGGCGCCGATGACCACCGCCGCCGTCGCGCCTTCGCCCAGCGCCTCGCGCGTCGCACGCTCCATCCGGGCACCGAGGTCGCCATCGCCTTGCTCGCGGATCGAGATCGCATCGCCGAGCCAGGCGCGCGCCGCCGCCTCGCCCGGCGCGCCGGTGAGGCGCACCTCGACCGCGATCGCCGCGTCCCGGGCGAATTCGGCGGCGGTGCCGAGCGTATGGCGCACGAGCGCGCGGTAGAGTTCGCACGCCCGCGCAGCGCCCAGGGCCGGGATCAGGCGGGTCTTTACCGCACCCGGTTGCGGGAACTTCAGCATGAGGATGAGCCGGGGTCGCACGGTTGCAGTCAAACCAACCGACCGCGAAGCGCCAAATCTTTCGCTACGACGTGGCGCGCGGTGCGCATCGCCTCGATTCAGAGCAGCGCCTTCAACCGCTCGGCGGAAAAATTCCCCGCGAGGTGGTAGACTTTGCCTTCGTGCTGCCACGTCGCGGTCGTGAGCCCGCCGACGACGGCATATCGCGGCGTGGGGCCGAGCCTGAAGTCGGGCACATCGGGCAACAGCCGCTTTTTGATTCCGGAGGCGTTTGTGTCGCAAGCTTCGACGTGCTCGGTTCCGCCGGGCGCAGATTGATTCGCGTAGGCGCGAGCTGGAGTTGCGACTTCAAGTCGGAGGACAGGGGAGCAGCGAAAAGTTTGTCCGCTAAGCCTGAATCCATCGTCTGCCCGCCAAGAAACCGCGGGTGAGCACCGGATCGTGGCAGGCCAGGGCCGACGCCTCGTCAAGCTGCCCCTCCAAGTCCACGGCCGGGGCAAATGGCGGAGAGGGAGGGATTCGAACCCCCGGTGACCTTTCGGCCACACCTGATTTCGAGTCAGGCGCGTTAGACCACTCTGCCACCTCTCCGTCTGCAAGGAGGGGGAACGTAGGTCGGGGGTCCGAAAACGGAAGCCGAAAATCGCCACAGCGCCGACTAGATGTTTTCGTCAAGGCCCGTCGGCACGGGCGGTTTGTTCGCCGGCAAGTGATGCGGGAGGACGAGGTAGTAGATCATAAGCCACCAACTTCGGGAAGAGCGGTAGAACAAAGCCGGGAAGACAATCGAGCCCATGCCGGCCAACACCACCGCCGTGGTCGCACCGATCACCCCGTTGTAAGCGAGCAGCATCACGGGCACCAAGAAGACGGCCAGGGTGACACCGTAGTTCAGCGACATCGAACCGAGGAAGAAGCCCTCGTCGTTGGCGCGATCGATCTTCAGGCCGCACGCGGGACATTCCTTGTTCACCGAAAAAAAACGGCCGGCCTGAAACAGCGTCCGCCCGCCGCAGTTGGGGCAGCGGTTCGTGAGCCCCCGGGAAACGATCTGGCCGCGCGTGACTTTCATGACGGCAACAGAGGGCCGGGGCGCGCCGATAGGCAACCCCGCCGGGCGATCCGCCGAGGGTGCACAAAAAAAGCCGCCCCGGCGCGGGGGCGGCTTGAAGGAGAGACGGCCGGCAGGACCGTTCAGGCACCGAGCTGAAAGCGCGTGAAGCGGCGGATGACAATATTTTCGCCCGTCTTCGCGATCTGGGACGAGAGGAACTCTTTGATCGATTTGTCGTTCTGCTTCACGAAAGGCTGGTCGATGAGGCACACCGTCGAGAAGAAATTCTCGAGTTTGCCCGAGACGATCTTCTGGACGACGGCCGGCGGATTGCCGGCAACGGAGGCGGCGACGATCTCGCGCTCCTTGGCGAGGTCGGCTTCCGGCACTTGGTCGCG
>JBDNFZ010000500.1:0-8947 GCA_041689555.1 Opitutaceae bacterium
GCACAAAGTGTCGCGAGCGAGCTCGCTCCCACACATAACCGGCGGTTCGGGGCGGGGACGCCTACCGGACTTCAATCGTAGGCCATCGCGAACCCCATGATCCAAGCGAGCCGTGGCGGCGGCGGTTGTTGCCTTGGGAACGTTGCGCGCGGAAGGCGTGATTCCCGCAGCCGATACATCCCAGAATTACGAAGAACGAGGTAGCATCGGGACCTTGTAGCACTGCTCAGGGCCCGATGGTTTTTTCCATATGCTTCTTTCGAGCCGGGCCCAGAGGTCCCGGCCCTGCCTGCCTGCCCCGAAACTTTAAAATTTCGCGTTGTTGATGTCGAAGCTCCGCTCACGCGGCGGATTCCACCGCCGTCGCGCTTCCCCCGTCTCGGATAGCGCGCCGGGCTTATCGCCGGCGCCGCGCCGCCACCACCACCACCAAACCGAGGATCACGAGGGCATACGTCGAGGGTTCGGGGATGGGCGTAAAGTTCGAAAGCGAAACCGAGTTCCCGGTGTAGTTGACGGTGAATCTACCCAAACCGTCTTCCGTCGCCAATTGCAGCCCGTTGGGAGCGTTGGCAAAAACACCGCTCAGCGAACTGGCGGTGAGAAACGTGAAGGTATTCCCCGCGTTGATGGTCGAGATGAACCCGTTGTTGGAGAAGTTTACTTTCAGCGTGCCCGCCAGAGTCGCCGCGCCCGAAACGCTGACGAAGTCGTAACCCGTGCCCTGCGTCAGCCCGCCGATCTCGATGATCAGTTGGGAGGTCGAGAGCAAGGAGAGGCCGCCGGTGAAGGTCAGCGTGCCCGGCGAACTGCCGGGGGAGATGGTCGCACCCGAGGTGACGTTGCCGATGACCGTGCCCGTGCCGGAAAGGGTGCCGCTGCCGAGGCTGAGGCCTTGGTTGAACTTGAGCGTGCCCCCGTTGGCGACGTTGAGCGTGCCGGAGTTTTGCGTGAACGTGGAGTTGAACTCGAGACGCCCGCCCGTGACCTTCACCGTGCCGTTGTTGTTCGTGAACGGAATATCGACGAGCGCATTGCCTGCGGAATTACGCACCGTCCCGGCATTGGAAAACGTGGGCACGTTGCCGCTGCCCGTGAACCCAAAGGTGCCGCCGCCGGAGATTTCAAGCACGCCCGTCGCGACGTTGGCGAAGGTCGCGCCGTCGCCGCCGCGGAGATTGCCTTCCGACCAACGCACGGTGCCGGCGTTCTCGATCGTTCAGCCGCCCGTCACCCCGTCGCCCCGGGCAAAATCGTGATTCACCGCGCCGACGACATCAATCGAGCCTCCCTGGGCGATGCGGAGCGTGCCCGTGCCGTTCAAGGCGCCGGCCGACCACACGGAACCGGCCCCGAGCAAAGTGAGAATGCCGGTGCCGCTGATCGTGCCGCCGGAGAACTGGAGAACGCCGAGCGAGCGAACATCGTTGATCAATGCGGTGCCGGACGAGAACAACGCCGCGTCGGACGCTCCGGGCGCGGCTCCGGTTTGCCAACGCGCCGGATCGGACCATGAGCCGGATCCCGACCAACTCCCCATCGTGATGCCGGCGGATTGATACGTTTCGGAAAACACCCACGAGAGAATATCCTGGTTCGCAAAGGCGCCGCCCGTGGCCCCGGTGAAACCCACGAACGCCGTGTTGCCGCCGAGAACGGTCGCGATGTTGAGGGAGTGGGAAAGCAGCGAGGACGTGGGCCGGATGCCGTCCTGAGACAACCGCACCTCGAGCACGGAACCGTTGTAGTCCACCCAAGCGGTCCACTTCGAACCGTTGTCGAGATTGGGCGCAACGTTCGCCGTCTGCAGCGACGTGACGCTGCCGGCGGTGTTGACTCCGACGTGGCTGCTATTGGGGTCGCCGCGGTTGGAGTTTTGCCAAGTATCAAACTCGACGCCCGCACTGGCGGTTCCGAGATTCAGAAAACCGAGCCCCTCCCCTGTGGCCCCGAGCGCGGTCGCCCCCACGCGTTGCACCACGAAGACGATGCCGTCGGCACCCGGCGACGATCCCGAACCGGCGTCCACGGTCCCGCCCGGCGAAGAAAATCGAAACGAAAACGTGGTGCTAAATCCGGTCGCGACGTTGCGTTGGGTCGACGTGAAAACGCTGCCGCGGTCGTTGGCCGTGTTGGTCGCAAGCCGGAGCACGGCGCCGTCGGTCGTCGTCGAAGCCGTCGCCGAGCTGTTGAGCGTGAGGCCGGCGGTGGAGGAAAAATTCGGCAGCAGCACGGCTTGACCGAAGGCCGGCGGGAAAAATCCGGCGACGAACGGCGCCAGAGTGAGGACCAGATTCTTAAGCCTGCGAGGGATCATCGGACAAATGAGAACACTTAACCTGAGACAGGTCAGCCCCATGCTAAGAAAACGCGAGCCAGACGGACGTAAAAACTCTTTTAAACTCGGTTGATCGGGAGCCACCAACCGGTCCGGTCCTACCGATCATTGACCGAGATTCGTCTCAGACCCCACCACCTGTGCGCCCGGAAACGCGGCGCCTTTCGCCACACACTTTTGTTGATCCTGCGCGTTTGCTTTCCGGATACTCCGCCGTCCAACCTATCCCCGCACGACGCACCCGACCATGCCCCACCCCGCGTTCCTCGATTCTTCCGATCCCGCGATCTACACGCTCCGCACCACCGCGCCCGGGCCCGCCGGCCGACTACCCCTCACCGCACAGATGCTGCGCAACGCCACCAGCGGGCACATCTTCGGCATGACCCAAAACGCCGGCATGGGCTGGGACCCGAGGAAAATGCTCGGCAAGGAATTTCTCATCCTCAGCACGCAGGGCGGCATCCGCGCCCCCGACGGCACGCCCGTCGCCCTCGGCTACCACACCGGCCACTGGGAAGTCGGCCTGCTCATGGAGGAAGCTGCGCGCACCTTCTCGGCCCACGGTGCGACGCCGTTTGCCGGCTACGTGAGCGATCCGTGCGACGGCCGTTCCAACGGCACGCCCGCGATGCTCGACAGCCTCCCCTACCGCAACGACGCCGCCACCGTCTTCCGCCGGCTCATCCGCTCGCTCCCCACTTGCCGCGGCGTCGTCGGCGTCGCCACCTGCGACAAGGGTCTTCCCGCGATGATGATGGCCCTCGCCGGCACCAAGCATCTCGCCGGCGTCCTCGTGCCCGGCGGCACCACGCTCCGCTCCGAAGAGGGCGAGGACACCGCCAAGGTCCAGACGCTCGCCGTCCGTTTCGCGCAGGAGGAAATCACCCTCGAATACGCCGCCGACATGGGTTGCCGCGCCTGCGGTTCACCGGGCGGCGGCTGCCAATTCATGGGCACGGCCGCGACATCCCAGGTCGTAGGCGAGGCCCTCGGCCTGTCGTTGCCCCACTCCGCGCTGAGTCCTTCCGGCGCCGCGATCTGGCGCGACATGGCCCGCCGCTCCGCCCTCGCCGTCATGGCGATGGAGGCCCGCGGCGCGACACTCGCCTCGGTCCTCTCCGAAGATTCGCTGCACAACGCCATGGTCTGCCACGCCGCCGTCGGCGGCTCGACCAACCTCGTCATCCACGTCCCCGCCATCGCCCACGCCGCCGGGCTCCGCCGCCCCGGCGTCGCCGATTGGACCCGCATCAACGCCCTCGTCCCCCGCCTCGTCGATGTCCTCCCCAACGGCCCGACACACTACGCGACCGTCCAGGTCTTCCTCGCCGGCGGCGTGCCGGAAATGATGCTCCACCTGCGCGACCTCGGCCTGCTTCGCCTCGACGCCATGACGGTCACCGGCCAGTCCCTCGGTGAGAATCTCGCGTGGTGGGAAAAATCCGAACGCCGCGCCCGCCTCCGCGAAAAACTCCGCGAGCTCGACCGCGTCGATCCCGGCCGCGTCATCCTCTCCCCGCCCGCCGCCCGCGCCGCCGGCCTCACCAGCACCGTTTCCTTTCTCGGCGGCAACCTCGCCCCCGAGGGCGCTCTCGTGAAAAGCACCGCGATCGAACCCGCATTCCTCGACGCCGACGGCGTGTTCTTCCACGAGGGCCCCGCACGTTTCTTCGCCTCCGAGTCGGCCGCCATGGTCGCCATCAAATCCCGCGGCGCCGACGCGCTCCGCCAAGGCGAGATCGTCGTCCTCGCCGGCCTCGGGCCCGCCTCCGGGATGCCCGAAACGTATCAAGTCACCGCCGCCCTCAAGTATCTTCCCAAGGCCAAGGGCGTCGTCCTCCTCACCGACGGCCGTTTCTCCGGCGTCTCCACCGGCCCATGCATCGGCCACATCAGTCCCGAGGCCTGGGCCGGCGGTCCCCTCGGCAAACTCCGCGACGGCGACCGCCTCCGCGTCCGCATCGACACCCGCAAGCTCGAGGGCTCCGTCGACTACGTCGGACCCGCCGACACCCCGCTCGCCACCGCCACCGCCGAACTCGCCGCCCGCCCCATCAGCGACCAACTCACGCCCAATCCCGATGTCCCCGCCGACACCGAACTCTGGGCCGCCCTCCAAAGCGTGAGTGGCGGCAGTTGGGGCGGCTGCGTTTACGACGCCCCCCGCATCAAACAACTTCTCCGGAAAGCCAGCGCTCCCGCCCAACCATGATCCTCGTCTATCCCGCCCCCGACCACCTCGTCGCCGTCGTCAACGGCCAGCCGCTCCGCGTCGATCTCTCGCTCGACGCGCTCTTCACCGCCGAAGATCCCGCCGCGCTTCTCGCCGCGCACTGCGCCACGGGGAAACCCGCGCCGCTGCCCGCGCCGCTCCGCGCCCCGCTCCAATCGCAGGAAGTCTGGGCCGCCGGCGTCACCTATTTCCGCAGCATGACCGCCCGCAAGGAGGAGTCCAAGGACACCGGCGGCGCCACGTTCTACGACCGCGTCTATCACGCCGAGCGCCCCGAACTCTTCTTCAAGGCCACCCCGCACCGCGTCGCCGCGCCCGGCACGCCCGTCCGCATCCGCGCCGATTCCAAATGGAACGTCCCCGAGCCCGAGCTCACCCTCGCGATCAATTCCCGCGGCAAAATCTTCGGCTACACCATCGGCAACGACATGAGTTCGCGCGACATCGAGGGCGAGAATCCCCTCTATCTCCCGCAAGCCAAGGTCTACGACCGCTCCGCCGCGCTCGGCCCCGCCCTGCTCGTCACCACCGAACCGCTCCCGCCCACCACCGAGATCGCCATCGAGATCCGCCGCGACGGCGCCGCCGTCTTCACCGGTGCCACCACCATTTCCCAGATCAAGCGCACCTTCGTCTCGCTCGCGGAATTTCTTTTTCGCGACAACACCTTCCCGCAGGGTTGCTACCTCATGACCGGCACCGGCGTCGTCCCGCCCGACTCGTTCACCCTCCGCTCCGGCGACGAGGTCCGCATCACCATCGCCCCCATCGGCACCCTCACCAACTCCGTCGCCTGAAAATTCCCCTCGCCCCCTATCATGACCACTCTCCTCGGCCAAAGTCTCCTCGCCGGTTCCCTCGGCGCCCCCGGCGGCACCGTCTTCCACGCCGTCAATCCCGCGACCGGGGCCAAGCTCGCGCCCGATTTCCACGAGGCGTCCTTGCCCGAGGTCGACGCCGCCCTCGCCGCCGCCGCCGCCGCGTTTGAAATTTACCGGCTCGTCCCCGCCGAGACGCGCGCGAAACTCCTCGAGGCCATCGCCACCGAGATCGAGGCGCTCGGCGACGCGCTCCTCGCCCGCGCCCACGTCGAGACCGGCCTGCCGATGCCGCGTCTCACCGGCGAACGCGCCCGCACCTGCGGCCAGCTCCGGCTCTTCGCCGCCGTCGTCCGCGAGGGCTCGTGGGTCGACGCCCGCATCGACCCCGCCCTGCCCGATCGTCAACCGCTCCCGCGCCCCGACCTGCGCCGCATGCTGATCGCCCTCGGCCCCGTCGTCGTCTTCGGCTCCAGCAACTTTCCTTTCGCCTTCTCCGTCGCCGGCGGCGACACCGCCTCGGCCTTCGCCGCCGGTTGTCCCGTCATCGTCAAAGCCCACCGCGCCCACGCCGGCACCGCCGAGTTGGTCGGCCACGCCGTCGTCCGCGCCGTCGCCGCACTCGGCCTGCCCGCCGGCTTGTTCTCCCTCGTGCATGGCGGCGGCGCGACCGTCGGCATCGCCATGGTAAAACATGCCGCCGTCGCCGCCGTCGGCTTCACCGGCTCGCACGCCGCCGGCCGCGCGCTCTGCGACGCCGCCGCCGCGCGTCCGCATCCGATCCCGGTCTTCGCCGAGATGAGCAGCCTCAACCCCGTCTTCCTCCTGCCCGGCGCGCTTCGCGCCCGCGGTGCCGCCATCGCCACCGGCCTGCTCGGATCGTTCACCCTCGGCGTCGGCCAGTTCTGCACCAAGCCCGGCCTCGTCTTCGCCCTGCGCGGCGCCGACACCGATGCGTTCCTGCAAAAATTCTCCGAGGCCGTGCGCGGCGCCGCCTGCGCGACCATGCTCACGCCCGGCATCCGCACCGCTTTCCTCGAGAACCGCGACCGCGTCACCGCCGTCCCCGGCGTGACCGCGCTCGCCGCCGCCACCGCTCCCGCCGACGCCGCCAAGACCGAGGCCCAACCCAGCGTCGCCGTCACCACCGCCGCGCGCTTCCTCGCGCACCCCGCGCTCGCCACCGAGGCCTTCGGCCCCTTCACCCTCGTCATCCTCGCCGAGTCCCCCGCCGAGCTCGCGGCCTGCGCCCGCGCCCTCGAAGGCCAACTCACCGCCACCCTCCTGGGCGAAGCCGATGAACTCGCCGCCGCCGCTTTGCTCGTCGCGCTGCTCGAGCTGAAAGCCGGACGCCTCGTCGTGAACGCCTTCCCGACCGGCGTCGAGGTCTGCCACGCGATGCACCACGGCGGCCCCTCGCCCGCCGCGAGCGACGCGCGTTTCACTTCCGTGGGAACGGCCGCGCTGCTGCGCTTCGCCCGCCCGGTCTGCTATCAAAGTTTCCCCGCCGCGCTGCTCCCTCCCGCCCTGCAAGACGCCAATCCCCTCGGCCTCATGCGCCTCGTCAACGGCGCGCGCACCGCCGCCCCGCTTTAAAAATCGTTGCAACCCGATTCTGTGCCGCGACGACCCCCGCTGGGGTGATCGAAAAATGATACCCTCCGCCTCCTCGACCATTCCGCACTCCAGCCCGCTCCCCATTCCGCACTCCAGCCCGCCCGCGTCCGCCCCGACGCCCCATCGCCGCCGGCCGCGTTACGCGGGAAAAAATCCGCGCCGCTTCACGGACAAATACAAGGAACTCGATCCCGCGCACCACGCCGCCACGATCGCCAAGGTCCTCGCCTCCGGCAAAACCCCCGCCGGCACGCACCGCCCGATTATGGTCGCCGAGATTCTGGACCTCCTCGCGCCCCAACCCGGCGAGACCGCGGCCGATTGCACGCTCGGCTACGGCGGTCACGCCCGCGAGATCCTCGCCCGCCTCCTTCCCGGCGGTCGCCTCCTTGGCTTCGACGCCGACCCGATCGAGCTGCCGAAAACCGAAGCACGCCTGCGCGCCCTCGGCTTCGGCCCGGATACGTTTACCGCCCACCGCAGCAATTTCGCCGGCCTGCCCCGAGTCCTCGCCGCCGCCGGCCTGGGCGGCGTCGATCTCCTCCTTGCCGATCTCGGCGTCTCTTCCATGCAGATCGACGACCCCGCGCGCGGTTTCTCCGTGAAGCACCCCGGCCCGCTCGACATGCGCATGAACCCGTCGCGGGGCCAGCCCACCTCCGCCCTTCTCGAAAAAATTTCCGTCCCCGCCCTGAGCACGCTTCTCACGGAGAACTCCGACGAGCCCCACGCCGCCGCCCTCGCACCCCTCCTCGCCGGCCACGCGTTTCGCACCACCGCCGAACTCGCCGACGCGATCCGTAGCGCGCTGCCTCGCGTCGCCGTAGACGTCGCCACGCTCTCCGTGCGCCGGGTCTTCCAAGCCCTCCGAATCGCCGTCAACGACGAGTTCTCCGCCCTCGACACCTTTCTCCGCACGCTCCCCTCGTGCCTGAATCCGGACGGCCGCGTCGCGATTCTCACCTTTCATTCGGGCGAAGACCGCCGCGTGAAAAAATCCTTCGCCGCCGCCCACGCCGCCGGCCTCTACGCCGAAATTTCCGAAGAAGTCCTCCGCCCGTCTCTCGCCGAGCAAAGCGCCAACCCACGCTCCGCCCCGGCAAAATTGCGCTGGGCACGCCGCGCCGGGGATTAGCCGTCGGATGAAGAATCTTCGTTGTCGCGGTGCCGTCCCGCTCTAAAAATCTTTCCGTTTACCGGAAAATCCGCAGACCAGCCCCCGCCGTTACCTCCCTCCCCTCCCGTAGAAAACAAATCCTCCGCCCCCCACACGTTCATCTCGTCCTACCGCGTTAGGTCGTCCCCCTTTAACTCTCTTTTCTTCCCGCCCCGTTCCCCACCGTGCAACTCATCCTCTTCCTCGGCGTCTCCGCCTTTCTTCTCGTCCTCGGCTACCGCTTCATGGGCCGCAAGCTCATGCAGGTCGCCGGCCTCGATCAACCCGCCGAGGCCGCCGTGCCCACGCCCGCCCACGTCCAGCGCGACGGTCGCGACTACGAGCCCGCGCGGTGGTCGTGGTTGTTGCCGCAACATTTTTCCGCCATCGCCGCCGCCGGCCCCATCGTCGGCCCGATCCTCGCCGGCTCGTGGTTCGGTTGGTTGCCCGCGTGGCTCTGGATCATCGCCGGCTCGATCTTCGTCGGCGGCGTCCATGATTTTTTCACCCTCGTCGCCTCGGTGAAACATCGCGGGCAATCCATCGCCGAGGTCGTGCGCCAGCACATGAACCGCCGCTCGCACCTGCTCTTCCTCGCCTTCGTCTGGGTCTCCTTGGGCTACGTCATCGTGGCCTTCGCCGATGTCACCGCCGGGGCCTTCACCCAAGCCGGCGTCGCCGGTCAGGCCGAGGCGCCCGGGCCCGCCGTCGCCACGTCCTCGCTGCTCTACCTCGGCCTCGCCGTCATCATGGGTTGGCTCATGCGCAAACGCGGTTGGACC
>JBDNFZ010000501.1:0-3097 GCA_041689555.1 Opitutaceae bacterium
GAGCGTGCTTACCTCGCGTCGCCGATCCTGCGCCAGTTCGTGGGCCGGCCCTACCGGAAGTGCGTCCTCGCGCCGATCGGCTGCTCGAGCAACCTGTGTCCCTACGAGGATCACCCGTTTCCCCACCGGTATTTCGACGGCACCGTCTATCTCAATCTCACGAGCGATCCGTTTGTTTTTCCGGAAGCCGAGTGGGACCGGATCGTCAGGGAATTGGAGGCGACCCGCCCGGAAGTGATCGAAGGCGAGCCGGTTTATTTGTCGCTCCTCGCGCGGGCGGTCCAGAAACGCAAGGTCAAGGTGCCGAGCGTGCGCGCGGTGATCCTGACGTATGGCAAAGCCAGCCGCCAACACAGCCGCCGGATCGCCGAGGTTTTTCCCGCGCCCCAAGTCGACCTCTACGGTTCGACCGAGGCGGGCTATCTGTTCGTGGGCGAAGCGTTCAAGGACGACCTCCGGGCCATCGACGCCAACGCGTTCGTCGAGTTGGTGCCATGGCGGAAAGAATTGCCCGGAGTGTTTCAGATTTATGTGACGACCCGCGACCGCGAGGCTATGCCGTTGTTGCGCTACCACACGGGCGACATCGTGGAGCGGCGGGAGACGGGCTTCCGTATCCTCGGCCGGGAAGGCGGGATCTATTTTCGCCCCGATGGTTCGCTGGTCTCCGCCAGCGATGTCGACGACGCCTTGCCGGAGGGTTTCGCCTGCTGGCACCATGCGCTGGTGCAGACCGGCGAGTCGCGTTGGGACTTTCACTACGTCGCCGACCAAACGGCCGACCACAGCGGGATCGAGACGGCCTTGGCGCGTTTGTTGGGTTCTGGCGTCCGGGTGAATGCCTTCCGCCGCAAGTTCATCGCCCCGGCTGCGAGCGGAAAATTTGCGCTGCTCAAGCCGCTGGCACGCTAGGTCGGTGGTTTGGGGCGGCCGTCGGGCCGGGTCGCGCCGGCCTCATCGCCGCCGTGCGTCCGGCGCCGCCTTCTCAAATCGGTAAGTCTCCCTAATAAGGGGATCGTCCGGACCCCGTCACTTTACTTCCTCGACGCATTCAACGAGGGTGATGGATTCCCCAAGGCAACCGCTCCCACTGATGAACCTCGTTGGCAATCTCTTCGGCTCCTCCATCGGCCGCAAAATCCTGATGGCCGTCACCGGCCTCGTGCTCATCGGCTTCGTCGTCGGGCACCTCGTGGGCAATCTCCAGATTTTTTCGCACCCCGATAAGATCAACGGCTACGCGCATTTCCTCCACTCCCTGGGACCGGTGCTCTGGATCGCCCGGATCGGGCTCCTCGTCTGCGTCGTGATCCACATCTGGGCGGCGACCGTGCTGACTTTGGAGAGCCGGCGTGCGCGGGGTGATCAACCCTACGGCGTCAAAACCTGGATTCAGGCCACCTTCGCGTCCCGCTACATGCGCTGGACCGGCTTCGTCGTCCTGGCGTTTATCGTCTACCATCTCGCTCACTTCACCCTCGGCGTGGTGCAGGGCTCGACCTTCAAGGAGACGCTTCCCGCCTACACGATGACGGGCGACTATCGCGTGCTCGGCCTTACCGTGGTCGAGGCCGGCACTCCGGTCCTCGACGTCTACACGATGGTCGTGCGCGGATTTCAGATTCCTCTGGTCGCCGTGTTTTACATCATCGCCGTCGGCCTGCTCTCGTTCCACCTCCTTCACGGCATGGACAGTCTCTTTCAAACTTTCGGTTGGCGCAACGCCCGCTGGGCCCGCCCCCTGCGCACCGTGGTCACGATCACCTGCGTCTCTTATTTTGTCCTCAACGCCGCCATTCCCGGTTCCGTGCTCGTCGGGCGGCTCACGCCTTCCGCCGCCGCCGTGTCCGCCCCCGTCGCACGCCACTAAGTTCCCCCTTCGCTCACCGCCATGGCCACCCTCGACTCCAAAATTCCGTCCGGCCCGCTCGCCGACAAGTGGCGCAAGCACAAGACGGAGATCAAACTCGTCAACCCCGCCAACAAGCGGAAATACGAAGTTATCGTCGTCGGGGCCGGCCTCGCCGGAGCTTCGGCCGCCTCCTCGCTCGCCGATCTCGGCTACAAGGTGAAGTGCTTCGTGTTTCATGACAGTCCGCGCCGCGCGCACTCCATCGCCGCGCAGGGCGGCATCAACGCCGCGAAAAATTACCAGAACGACGGCGACAGCGTCCACCGGCTCTTCTACGACACGCTCAAAGGCGGCGACTACCGCGCCCGCGAGGCCAATGTCCACCGCCTCGCCGAGGTCTCCGTCAACATTATCGACCAATGCGTCGCGCAGGGTGTGCCTTTCGCCCGCGAATACGGCGGGCTTCTCGCCAACCGCTCCTTCGGCGGCGCGCAGGTTTCGCGCACCTTCTATGCCCGCGGCCAGACCGGCCAACAGCTCCTCCTCGGCGCCTACTCCGCCCTCTCCCGGACGGTCGGCGCCGGCGCCGTCGACCTCCACGTCAATTCCGAGATGCTCGACCTCGTCCTCGTCGAAGGCCAGGCCAAGGGCGTCGTCATCCGCAACCTCGTCACCGGCGAGATCAGCCGCCACTCCGCCGACGCCGTCATCCTCGCGACCGGCGGCTACGGCAACGTCTTCAACCTTTCCACCTACGCCCGCGGTTCCAACACCACCGCGATCTGGCGCGCCTACAAGCGCGGTGCCTGCATGGCGAATCCCTGCTACACCCAGATCCACCCGACATGCATCCCCGTCAGCGGCGAGTATCAGTCGAAGCTCACGCTCATGTCGGAGTCGCTCCGCAACGACGGGCGCATCTGGGCCCCGAAGAAGGTCGGCGACCGTCGCGCGCCCGGCGAGATCCCCGAGACGGAACGCGACTACTTCCTAGAGCGCCTCTACCCGAGTTTCGGCAATCTCGCCCCCCGCGATATCGCCTCCCGCGCCGCGAAGCGCACCTGCGACGAGGGTCGCGGCGTCGGCACGACCGGCCTCGGCGTTTACCTCGATTTCGCCGACGCCATCAATCGCCTCGGCGAACCCGCGGTGCGCGAGCGTTACGGCAACCTCTTCGACATCTACCACGAGATCACCGCCGAGAGCGCCTACAAGGCGCCGATGCGCATCTATCCCGCCGTCCAC
>JBDNFZ010000502.1:0-2004 GCA_041689555.1 Opitutaceae bacterium
CTCGACGCGGAGATGTTGCCAGAGACCGGGAGCGCGGGCGGCGTTGGCGAGAGGCGCGACGCCGTCGTAGCCTTCCTTGCCCTTGCCGCGCGCGGCGTCCCAGCGGTCGTAGATGCCGCCGCAGTCGCCGGACTTGGGCTGGGCGACACCCCAACTGTCGAAGAGCTGGACCTCGTAACACCCCATGAGGTAAACGCCGGAGTTGGAGCCGGGCGTGAGGAGGAAATCGAGGTCGAGCTCAAGGTCGCCGTGGTCCCACGCGGTGACGAGGTGGGCGCGGGCTTCCTTGACGGGGTTGTTGATGAGCACGCCGGCGCCGGGGAGAGGCGTGAGATTTTTTTCGGTGCGCGGGTCGCCGCCGATTCCGCCGGCGATCTGCCAGTTCGCACCAAGCGGCTGGAAATCGGAGGGGTTGGCGGCGCGGGCGGTGCTGACGAGGAGGGATAAGACAGTGAGCGCCAAGAGGCGCCGGGGGGGGAGGATCATGAGATAAAAAAAAGGAGCGAAGGCCGAATCCTCGCCGCCGGCAAACGCTTTGCCGGACTATCTTCCCACGTATGCCGGGTTCGTCCGCTTGGAGGTTGAAATGGGCGGGCTTTTGGGGTCGGTTGCGCGATGCCCCTGATCTTCCGTCTCGTTCTTTTCGGGCTCGCGCTGCTCGCTGCGGCGCGCGCCGCAGAAGCCCGGTTCATCGCCGACGTGTCCTTTCTCGCGCCGGATCGCACAGAGAAGCTGGATATCTTCCTTCCCACGCCGCCGACGGATGGAAAACTTTCGCCCGCCGTGGTCTGGATTCACGGCGGCGGTTGGACCGGTGGGAAGCGGGACGAGGCGCGCGCGAAAAACATCTGCGGCACGCTCGCGGCGGCGGGTTACGTGGCGGTGAGCACATCCTACCGGCTCGGCGACGGGGCTTGGCCGACGAACCTGCACGACTGCAAAGACGCCGTGAGGTTTCTGCGGGCCAATGCGACCAAGTATCGCATCGATCCGGAACGCATCGCGGTTGCCGGCGGCTCGGCGGGCGGTCACTTGGCGCTGATGGTTGGTTTCACGACGGACAAGGAAGGATTCGAACCGACGGGTTCCGCCGTGGTTTATCCCGGGGTATCGAGTCGCGTGCGCGCGGTGATCGATCTCTACGGCCCGGCCAGCTTGTTGACCCGCCTTGAGACCGACGCCAAGGGCACGCCGAATGGCCGCCGCAAGCCCGGTGCTGACTTCAAGGTTTATGGTGCGGCTGACGCCGATGACCCCGTGTTCCGTCTGGCTTCTCCGGTGACGCACATCACAAAAAATTCTCCGCCGGTGCTCATTTTCCACGGCACGATCGACGGCACGGTGGACATCGGGCAGTCGTGGACGCTCGCCGGCGAGCTCGCGCGACATGGCGTCGCCCACGAATTCGTGTTGGTCGAAGGCGCGGGGCACACGTTTGATTTTGAGACTTGGAACAAGCTGCCGATGTCGCGCGACCTGCGCCCGGTGGCCCTGGCGTTTCTGGCGAAACATCTCGGGCCGTAAGTCGCCGAAGCCGGCGAGCACGGCGGGTTGCGCGGATTAAGCGCCGGCGCCCCGGAGCGTTGACGGAAGAGTGTGTAGGCACAGCGTGCTCACATGGCGACTATCACGGCGAAAGTTTTCAAGGCGGGGAACTCCAAGGCGCTGCGGCTGCCGAGCGGGTTGAACGTGCGGGCCAAGTTCTACGAGATCACGCCGACGGACTCGGGTTTCATGCTGACCGATCCGAAGGCGGAGGCGCGCCGGTTGAAGGCGCTGCGGGCGCTGCGCGGTTCAGCCCCGGCTTTCCCGGATCATACACGGTGATTTTTCTGCCCGATACCAATGTGCTTTCGCGCTACCTGCGCGACAGGCCGGAAGATGCCCGGATGCTGGATCGGTTGGAACGATCGCTCGCGGACTGTCGCCTATCTGCCATCGCGTTGATGGAGCTGGAATATGGCGCGGCCAAGCGACCGGAGGTGGCGGCGTTTCGCGAGCGCA
>JBDNFZ010000503.1:0-2093 GCA_041689555.1 Opitutaceae bacterium
CACCGTCGAGCAGCGCGTCGGCCCGGTCGGGTTCGAGGTCGCCTACAATTACCAGAAGCAGACCGCGATTCGGAACGACAACTTCTTCGCCAGCACGATCAACGTCGATGTGAACGGCCGCCCCTACACCGACAGCGAGCTCGACGAGAAACGTTTCGGCAACACGGTCCACTCGTTCCGCGGCATCGCCGTTTACAAATTCGAAAAGTGGAGGTGGACGCAGCAACTGCTCGTCGCCAGCGCCGACTACCGTGAGGACCAGGTGCTGAACCACCGCTTCAACACCTACAACACCTACAACGTCGACCGCGGCGGCACCCTCAACACCAACAGCGATCGCGTCCGGCTCCGCCTCTTCCTCGACGATCCGCGCTTCTACTCGCGGGCGCTTTTCGACGCGATGAAGCCCGCCAACCTTCCGGCCACGCCCACGATCACGCCCAAGTCGCTCGCGTCCTTCCCCTCGGGCACCGGCGCGACGGACGGCACGGAATGGCGTCAGGCCTCCGCGGTCGCGTTCTCCGCCAGCGGCCGCTACCTCGGCGGCCGGGTGCTCTCCCTCGTCGGCGCGCGCCACGACTGGAACCGCAATTACGAATACGTGGGCCGGCGGACCGTCGGCAAATACAACGAGGAGATCGCCCCGCCGAAGAAGTCGGACGCGCTGCCCGGCGAATATGTGCAGAACAAGCAACTCCGCCTCGAGAACACGAGCATGACGGGCGGCCTCACCGTCGTCCTGACGAAGGAACTGAACTTTTACGGCGTCTATTCGGAGTCGTTCCGCTTTCAGGGGCTCCGCACCTTCGACCGCGAGCGTTTCCCGCCGATCACCGGCGTGACCAAAGAGGTCGGGCTCAAGGGCAACTTTTGGGCCGACCGCGCGAGCGTGAACCTGGGCGTCTTCAACATCGACCGCCAAAACGTCGCGCTCAGTTGGAACAACGTCATCGATTTCACCACGGCCGAGATCGAGGACCTGATGAACCCGAACGATGTGCTTCCGGGCGATCCGCGATACCGATTCGGCGAGGAGGGCACGGCCAGCGCCGCGCGCTATTACAAATCCACGGAAAATTCCCGCGGCGCCGACCTGACGTTGAATCTCCGCCCGCTGAAAGGCTTCCAGCTCCGCCTCACGTTCGCTCGCACGCAGGTGACCGGCCAGCCCGACCTCGATCGCTTCCGCGGTTACTACGAGGCGGCGGTCAAACGCGGCGACGAGTCCCCCGCGCTCCTGAACGAGGCGAAGACGCTGCTCGATTCCCTCGACCTCGACCAGAAGCCGACGGGAGCCCGCGCGTCGCCCTGGTCGGCGAGTTGGGTCGTGGACTATGCGTTCCAGCGCGACATTTGGGCGCCGCTGCGCGGCGTGCGCGTGGGTGCGAACGGCAGTTGGCGCGACGATTATCTCTTCGGCATCGCCAACGGCCAGGCGCTCGGCGGGGGCGCGACCCATCTCGTGCACGGCTACGTGATGCGGGACCAGAAGATCTGGAAGCGACAAGTCCGCACCCGCGTCGGCGCCCGCAACCTCTTCGATCTGGAGAACGGCAAGCTGCGCAAAACCAGTTTCACCACGCTGGCCAACGGCACCAACCGTTACCGCTACAGCTACGTCGTCCCGCTCCAAGTCGACGCGAGTTTGACGGTGCGGTTCTGAGGACCGGTCGGTGCGGCCGGGGCCGGCCGGACGGTTGCGCCGCGCGAATCGCACGTGCCGGGGCCGACCTCGCGCCCGGCCCCGAGGATGAGCTTTCCCGGAGAACGTCGGGTTGATGCCGAGGTTCCGGGATCGGTTGCCCGAGTTCGACTAACCGTGATCGTTGGAAACGAGCGCGCTCCGGTCCCGGCGAAATGTTCGCGGGGGAATCTCCCGGATTGCTTCCCGAGCAAAAGCAGAAAACCGTTCGGCCAACTTATGAAAATTCCGTGTTTCGCCGTAGTTGCGCTGATGGCAGCGGCCTTGATTCGCCCGGCGGTTTCGGCCGCCGAGGCGCGACCGAATGTCCTTTGGTTCATCGTCGACGACATGTCGGCGAATTTTTCGTGCTATGGCGAAACGTTGATCGCGACCCCGCACGTCGATCGGC
>JBDNFZ010000504.1:0-11373 GCA_041689555.1 Opitutaceae bacterium
CCTTCGCGACGAGGGCGGCGGTGCGCGTCTCCATGAAGGAGAGCTCGGGGTGGGCGTGGAGGTCCTTGTAGATGGCCTCGAGCGACGGATACTCGGCGGCGATCTTCTGCGCGACGGCGTCGCGGAGGGCGGGGGCGGCGGCGGTGGCGGTGGCGGTGGAGAGGAGGGTCGCGACGGAGAGCGCGGCGAGGGCGAGAGAGGCGGAAGTGCGAGAGCGGAATTTCATGGAAAATCGTCGCCTGCGGATGAAGGGAGATTGCGGGAGTGGTGAATGATGCGGGAAATTCCGACGTGGGTTGGCTTCACGCGATAGAAAATCGCATAGCCATCGGTCGTGAGGCAGCGAAGTCCGTTGGACACGTCGTTCCGTTGATGGCCGATGAGGGGCTGGTCGATCAGTTTTTCGCAGCGTTGGTAAATACGCGCATGCACCGTGTCGGCGTTGCGCGCGCTATCCGAGCCAATGTAGTCCCAAATATCCGCCAAGTCCCGTTGGCTGCGGGCTGAGAAAAGCAGTCTGGGCATCGCGGCTTACGCGCTGCGTTTTAGGCGAGCGCGGCCGCGGCGCTTGATGTCATCGAACAGGGTCTGCAGATCGGCTTTCGATTTGATTTCGGTATAGCGGCCCTCGGCAAGATCACAGTCGCCTTCAGCGACGAGGGCGCGAAGCCGGGTGAGCTGCTCCTTCTGCACTGCTTTGTCCTCGGTGAGTTGGACGAGGAGGTCGGTGCGATGCTTCACCGGTAGCTTGCGGGCGGCGGTCTTGATCGCGGCGATGGTGGGCATGGGAAAAAGGTGTGAGGCCGCTGGTGTGACAGCAAATGAGATTTTGGACGACTCGCCTATTCTTCAGCGAAGTAATCGGAGTCGATGCGCTTCACTTCGTAGCTGGCGGCGAGGGTCACGCCGAGGCCGTGGTCGATCATGAGGGTGGCGAGTTTTTCGCCGTCGATCAGGACGATGCGGGCGTCGTGTTTCGTGGCGGAGGCGAGGGCTTCCCAATCCGGAGCCTATGGTTTCAGGACGAAGCCCATCTGGTCAAAATGATGGTCGGTGGTAAGGGCTTCCTTCAGGCGTAGCTCCCGCATCACGACAAAGCTGGTGCAGGCGGTGAAGGAGAAATCTTTGTCCGCGTAGCGAAAGAAGAGGCTCCGGGCTTTTTCGGCGCGGGCGGTGGTGATAGTCTCCCAGCGCACGCGAGTGCTCCCGTCCACCTGCCGCCACCACGCCTCGGCGGCGGTGGCACCGAGGCGCATGCGGATGAGGGTAAGGGTTTCGTCGACGATGTAGTCGGTGGTGACAAAGACACCACCTGCCTTCAGCCAGCCATCGCGCGCCTTAACGGTGGCGCGGTGGGCGGGATCGGCCGCATCGGCGCACGCCACCCAACCGGCGGTGTCGGCGAACACTCCCTTCATCGTGGGTAGAGCAAGCGGTCGTGGTCTGCGGCGGCGCGACCGTCCGTCGAACGGCCGAGCGGTGCGGCGCGGTAGAGCGAATCGGATGCTGTGTCCCCATCGGGAACCGAAGTGCTGTCGACCGGAATAAGCTGAAACGCGGGGCGGCTCCGATACACAACGGTGTAACGGCCGCCGCGCCGCACGCGTTCGACTACAGTCAGAAGCGAAGCCCGAAGTTCCTTCGCGGAGATGACCGTGTTCATAGTGGGTTAACTTGAGTTGACCCACGGTGGTGTCAACGCTGCGGCTTGGAGGAGGGTTGCTTTTCCGAGTTACCGCTGGACTGACGGCGGGTTAAAAACCGCCGCTCCGGCGGTGCCGCTACTTCGGGGCTAGTTTGACGATCAGGCCGTCGAGGATGGCGTCGGTTTGGAGTTTGATGCGTTGGGCGGCGGGGGGCTGTTTGTCGGCGGGGGCGGCTTTTTTTTGAGCGGCGTAGGCGGCGTTGCCTTCGGCTTGGGCGGCTTTGAGGAAGGCGTCTTTCACGTCGTGAAACGCGGCGCCGTCGCCAAGATCGGCGGCGGTCGCGGGGCGACCGAAGAAGGGCGTGGTCGAGTCGCCGACGAGCCAGATGCGCCAGTCGTTGTCGTCGGCGAAGTAGGCGGCGACGGCACCGCGTTGCTCGACGCCGAGTTTGGCGGCGAGGGCTTTCATGTAGGCACCGGGGGCGTTGTCCTCGGCGGCGGTGGGCGATTTTGCGAAGACGCGGGCGGCGATGCGGATGCCGGTGGCGCGCTCGAAGTTGGCGAGCTTGGCGTTGAAGTTCTTTGCGCGCGGGGGGTCGGAGGGGAGGAGTTTATCGGGGTCGTCGAAGTGGGCGAGCGGGCCGCGCGCAATTGCACCGGCGTATTTTTTCGTGGCGGCGGAGAGACGGGTGAATGTGGCGGCGTCGGCGCGGAAGGCCAGGGCGGCGGGGCCGACGCGGAGGATTTTGATCGCGACGGGGTCGTCCTGTTTGACCTGCGCGAGGACTGCGAGGCCGCGGACGGTGCGGCCGAAGACGGAGTGGAGGTAGTTGAGGCGGTGGGTCGGCGCGAGGGTGAGGAAGAATTCGCAGCTGTTGGTGTCGGGGCCGGCGTTGGCCATCGAGAGGATGCCGGCGGCGTCGTGACGGAGGCCGGGGACGAATTCGTCGGGGAAGCGGTGTGGGATGGGTTTCGCCTCGTCGTCGGTGTCTTTCAGGCCGGGGTTGCCGCTCTGGATGACGAAGCCGGGGACGACACGATACCAAGTGAGGCCGGTGTAGAAGGGTTGGTCGTTTTTCGGCGCGAGCGTGCCCTCGGCGAGGCCGACGAAGTTGACGCACATGAGCGGGGCCTGCGTGTAGAGGAGTTCGACGGTCGTCGCACCGCGCGGCGTGGTGAATTCGGCGTAGAGGCCATCCGGCAGGCCGGAGGCGCTAGGCGTGAGGCGAGAGGACTCGGCGGCGCGGAGGGCGGTCGCGAGCGGGTGGGGGAGAAAGAGAACGGTTAAGAGAACGAGAAAGAAGCGGAGGACGGAGGGCGGGCGGCGGGGCGTCATGCAGACGACGGTGATTGAGCGATGAACGCGGGACCAGTTTCAAAGTTCGCGGGAGCCGGACTTGACCCGGGTCGGGGCTCGCGCCTTGTGGTCGAGTTTTTATGAATCCGCCGACTTTGTTTTCCCTGCCGAGCGATTACGCCCGCATCCGGGTGATGGGCAGTTTCGAGGAACTGGTCGCGACGCGCTTTGGCGACGGGGTGAACGCGCTCTGTTGGCCGCGGACGCTCGCGGGGGATTTTGACGAAGTCTCGGCGGCGATCGGCAAGGAGGAGGAGATCGTGACGCTGGATGAGGCGACATTGCGGGCGCTGGTTTTGAGCGAGGTGGGACGGGCGGCGGTGGAGATCCTCATCGCGGATCTGCGATTGTTGCAGGAGCGCGGGTTGGCGCCCGTCCTGAACTGTATCCATCACTACCCGCGGGACGAGGACGGCGGCCCGGTGCCGACCGATGTTTACTCGTATCACGTCGATAGTGCACCGGTGGAGGCCGACACCTACCTGTGCACCTATGCCGGGCCCGCTTCGGAAGGCTTGCGCAACGAGGAGGCGCGGCGGCGGGCGGACGTGCCGGAGACGCGGGCGGAGTTGCTGAAGCTTTTCGGCGGCGGAGACGACGAGGGCTTTTGCGAATTTTTGAGCGAAAACTGTTACGACCGGCACTACGCGGCGGTGGCCGAGGCGCGGCCGTATTCATTCGGGTTGGGCAACCTGTGGCGGATCGCGTGCGAATATCCGGACAGCCCGGTGCCGCCGTGTGTGCATCGGGCGCCCGAGCACGGGCCCGGCGCGGCGCCGCGGCTGTTGCTGATCAGCTAGGGCCGAACCCGGCGGCTTAGCCGGAGGGTGCAGTTGAGCGTCCGGAGTCGGGAGCCGAGCCGGAAGGTTGCAGTTGCCCGCGAAGCACGCGAAAAGATGCGAATCAAACCCGGATAAAAGATCCGATCACTGAAAAATTAAATCTGGAATCGAGGAAACGAAGACGTCGCGCACCTCCGCGATTCGCGTTCATTCGCGCAATGCGCGGGCCCGCTGCTGCATTGTCCCGGCTGAGAGCCCGTTTCTCGGAGGCCGGGCGGACCGGCAACTCCATCGCAGATGGACTTGGGGCTTGGCTTTGCTCTCAGCGTCCGACTCCCGGCTCCCGATTTCTTTTCTCCGGCCTAGGGCAAAAACGAGCAGATGTATTCGCAGAGGCCGGCGGGAACGGCGATGGTGAAGCCGCTGTTGGCGGGGACGTCGAAGCGGGTGCCGGCGGCGTAAGTCTGCGAGGCCGGGGCGTCTTTGAGCGTGACGGTGCAGGTGCCGGCGACGATCTCCATGCGCTCGGCGGCGGCGGTGCCGAAGTAGTAGGAACCGGGGCGGATGAGACCGAGGGTCTTCTTCGACTGGTCGGCGAAGAGGACGGTATGGCTGACGACATTGCCGTCGAAGTAGACGTTGGCCTTGGTGACGACGGTGACGCCGGAGAATTGGTTCGGGAGGGAGGACATGGGAGCAAAGGGTAAGGGGCGAGGGGTGTGGGGTGGCAAGCGCGAGGAGGCTCGCCGAAGGGGGCAAACCCAGGTTTCTTGGCGGTGATGAAACTTCTCATGAACCTCACGCGGCTGGCGGGACTATGGGGCGGGGCGATGCTGGCGTTGAACGCCGCGGATATGCCCAAGACGCTCGTGTTGAAGGAACCGACGAAGCTCGAGATTCAGCGCGACGGGAAAACCACGGGCACGGTGGCGCTGGCGGCGGGGACCGAGCTGGCGGTTGTCGAGACGGCGGGGGAGTGGATCCGCGTGAAGTTCCGGAGCCTCGAAGGCCGGGTGCCGGTGGCGAAGACGGATTTTCTCGAAAGAATGGCGGCGACGCAGGAAAAGGCGGAGGCGGCGGCGCTCGCCCAGGCCGAAGCGGAGGCGAAGGCGGAGGCGGCGGAAATCGCCCGGCAGGCGGTCGAGGGCAGAAAAGGGGCCGTCCAGCCCAAGCCCAAGCCCAAGCCGAAGCCGGCCGCGCCGAAAACGACCGTCATGGAACAACGGCTCGAGGGGAAACTGGTTAAACTCGAGGGTTCGGCGATCAAGCCGGTGGCGGCGGAGCAGCTCGCGGGCGTGAAGTTCTACGCGATCTACTTTTCGGCGAGCTGGTGCGGGCCCTGCAAGGAGTTCACGCCGGAATTCGCGGACGCTTATCGGAAGATTCGGGAGATCTATCCGGAGTTTGATGCGGTATTCGTGAGCCGCGACCGTTCGGCGGCGGACACGACGGCATATATGAAGGCGGACAAGATGACCTGGCCGGCGGTGCGCTGGGATGCGTTGCCGAAGGTGAAGGAACTCGACCGCTATGCGGGGCCCGGCATCCCGTGCCTGGTGCTGGTGGACGAAAAAGGAAACGTGCTTTCAGACTCGTTTCGCGGCGGCAACTACGTGGGACCGGACGCGGTGTTGGAGGATACCTGGAAGTTGCTGAAAGAGTATCGGCGGAAAAATCCCCGAGCGAAGATGTGAGGGCGGGGACGCGGGCGGGGGGCCGGGTCGGGGGCGGAAGGGGAGAAGGCGCGAGGGACCGGCGCGGATCGCAAATAAATTTGCTCCTACGGGGGGCGGTTGGCGAGGGTCGCGGGGTGCTGATTCTCAATACGCTCGCGCCGGTGTTTCTGCTCGTGGCCTGCGGGGCGTTCATGCAACGCAGCGGGTTTGTCTCGGCGGGATTCCTGAGGGAGGCGAACCGGGTGACGTATTGGCTCGGGTTGCCGGCGCTGTTGTTTTCGCAGTTGGCGGGTTCGTTTCACGGGATCGCGGGAGCGGGTCCGATGTTGGCGGTGATGGTCTGCGCGACGTTGGCGAGCATCGCGGCTGGCTACGTCGTCGTGTGGGCGATGCGGGTGCCGGAGGCGGCGGCGGGCACGCTGGCGCAGGGTGCGTTTCGCGGGAATCTGGCCTTCGTGGGGCTGCCGATCATTTTTGCGCTGCCGGATACGCCGCTCGGCGGCGGGCTCACCACGCGATCGGCGGCGGTGATCACGGTCGCGCCGATGATGGTGTTCTACAATGTCGCGGGCGTGGTGGTGCTGCTGCTCAGCCAGCATCCGATCAGCTGGAAGATGGCGCGGCCGTTTTTGAAGCAACTCGCGACGACGCCGCCGCTGATCGCGACGGTGGCGGGGGTGAGCGTTGCGCTGATGGGGTGGACGCTGCCGCCGAGCGTGGACAAAACATTTTCTTCGCTCGGCGAGATGGCGTTGCCGCTGGGGCTGCTGGGAGTGGGCGGGGCGATCATGACCTCGCGGCTGGGCGGCGTGTGGCGTCCGCCGTTGGCCGCGGCACTGGTGAAGACGGTGGCCGCGCCGTTGCTGGGCTGGGTCGTCGGCCGCGCGCTGGGGCTGGGCGCGACGGAGCTGAAGCTGGTGATGATCCTGATGGCATGCCCGACGGCGATCGTGAGCTACACGATGGCGCTGGAAATGAAAGGGGACGAAACGATCGCCTCGGGGGCGATCGTGCTGAGCACGCTGACCTCGATGGTCGCTTTGGCGGTGATCGTGGGCTGGTTCTGAGCCGGGACGATGGGGAAGAGGGCCCGCGAATTGCGGGAATGATCCTAAATTCCGCAGAAGGATGGCCGCAAAAAGGCACAGAAAGCGCAAAAATCAGAGCGGTGGGCGGAAGACCGCGAGTCGGTCGGCGCTTCACCCCGGAGGTGAAGAACGCGCGGAGGAATTTCCTTCAACAATGGCTCCGGGATTCTTCGATTCTTTGTCGTTCAATTGCGGAACCCAGGATGAACGCGAATCGCGGAGGTGCGCGCCGGCTTCGTTTCCCCGATTTCCGATTTAACCTTTCAGCGGTCGGGTAATCTATCCGGTTTCGATTCGCGTTCTTTCGCGTGTTTCGCGGGCAACGTGCAGCCTTCCGGCTGCGGCCGCCGCCGTCGGGTCGCGCGTGTCGCGACGGACGTTTACCGATCGGGGACCTCGATCACCATGCCCACTTTGAGGGGACGGCCGAGGCTGAGCTGATCGTTGTTGGCGGCATAGAGGATGCGCCAACGATCGGGGCGGCCGTAGTATTTTTTGGCGATGGACTCGAGGGTTTCGCCGACGGCGACGACATGGGTGCGTTTGACCGCATCGGGTGCGGGCTCGTTGGCGGCGGCGGCGATGCGCTCGCGGCTGGTGGAAAGACGGGCGGTCTCGGCGCGGTCGCTGTCGGGCAGGTTGGGGGCGCTGAGGGTGGCGGCACCGGCGGCGGAATCGGCGCGGGCGTCGCCGAGGGTGGCGGGGGCGGCGTTGGTGCCGGCGGCCAAGACGACGGAGAGTTGGATGCGGGCGGCGTCGGCCTCCTGCGTGGCTTTGGCGCGGGCGTCCTTCTGGGCGAGGAGCTCGGTATTGAGTTGGGCGAGGGCGGCGCGGGCGCGGTCGTTTTCGAACGTGAGATTACGGACCTGGGCGGTGAGGACGTTGGCCTCGGTGCGGGCGCGCATGACCTCGGCGCGGAGGCCGGTGGTCTCTTCACGGAGAGTGGTGTAGGAGCGGAGGGACTCGGCGAGTCCGCTCCTCGGTGGCGGTGAGGCGGCGGGTGAGATCGGCGACCTGCGTGGATTCCGCCGGGGCGAGGGAGTCGGCGGGCGCGGCGACGAGGGTGGCGCGCTGGGCCTCGAGCCTGGCGTAGCTGGCGCGGAGGGCGGCGAGTTCGCGCGAGGTTTCGCCGAGACGGGCGGCGAGTGCCTCGTCACCGGCGCCGGACTTGCCGCTTTCGAGCACGGCGCGGAGGGTTTGGCCCTCGCGCCGGGCGAGGGTGAGCTCTTCCTGAAGGATTTTTTTCTCGGTGCGGAGCTCGATATTTTCCTGGGCGAGCGCCGGGGCGGCGGCGGCGGGCGGGACCTTGCCGAAGTGGACGTAGCTGCAGCCTCCAAGAAGACCAAACACGGGGAGGAAGAGGAGGCGAAGATGACGCATGAGGTTTGGGGAGGCGATGCGAAGGGTAGAAAAAGTAAGAAAAGAAAAAAGCGAAAAGAAAATCAGGGAATGACGAGGAGACGGCCGACGAGGAGGGCCTTGTCGGCGAGGAGTTGGGCGCGGTTGGCGGCGAGAATCTCGGGCCAGCGGGCGGTGTCGTTGTAGTAGCGCAGGGCGATTTTTTCCAGAGTCTCGCCGGCGGCGACGCGGTGCTGGCGAGCGTCGGGTGAAACGGGTGCGGGAGCGCCGGCGGAAGGGGCGGCGACGGGGCGGGGCGCGGCGGGGCGGGCGGCGAGGGCGGATTTTTCGGCGGTGAGGGCGGCGAGCTGGGTCTCCTGCTCGGCGGCGGCGTTCTTGAGGCGATCGTGATCGCCGGCGAGGACCGTGTAGCTGCGGAGGGCGACGGTGAGCTTGCTCTGGACGTCCTCAAGTTGACGGGCGAGCGCGGCGGCGTCGGGACCGGCGGCGAGGCGGGATTTGAGATCGGCGAGTTCGACGCGGAGGGCCGGAACCTCGGCGGCAACGGAGGCATCGGCCTTGAGCTGTTCGTTTTCCTTTTGAAGCAGGGCGTAGCTGCGGAGGGCGGTCTCCAGCTTGGCGGCATCGACGGAGGTGGCGGCGGACCGGCGCAGGGCTTCGTTGTCCTTTTGGAGCGAGGTGAACGAGCCGAGGGCGGCGTCGAGTTTCAGTTGCGTCTCATCGAGCCGGGCGGCGAGGGCGGAATTATCGGAGGACAGGGTCGAAATCCGCGCGGTGAGGTCGGTGGCGGCGGCCGCGGAACGGTTGGCCTCGGCGACTTGGTTGGCGGCGATTGTGAGCTGGGCTTGGGCGGCGTTACGGGCGGCGGTGGCGGTGGTCAGCTCGTTGGCGTTGGCGAGGAGCCGGCGTTTGAGGGCCGCAAGCTCGGCCCGGGCCGCCGCGAGTTCTTGGTCGAGGGTGGCGGAGCGCGTCTTGACGTCGGAGAGCTGCGTGACGGCGGCGGTGGAAGCGGCGAGGCGGGAGGCGAGGGTGTTCTTCTCGGCGGTGATACCGGCAAGAGTCTCGGTGAGGGTGGCCTTTTGCTGCGCGGCGGCCTCGCGGGCGAGGACGGCGGAATCGGCGTCGCGCCGTGCGGCCACGGCCGAGGACTCGGCGGTGGCGAGGCGGGATTGAAGCGCGGGGGCAGCGCGGCGAGTTTTTCAGCGAGGGCGTTTTTCTCGGCGGTGAGGGCGGCGACTTGGGTTTGGGAAGTTGAGAGTTGAGCGTTGAGGGTTGAGAATTCGGACGTGCCTGCGGCGAGTTTTTCGCGGGCAGCGGCAAGGTCGGCCCGGGTCGCGGTGGATTGTTGGGTGAGGGCGGCTTTGTCGGCGGCTAGAGCGGAAGCCTGAGATTCGACGGCGGACAGACGCGAGGCGGCGGCGGTGGCGGCCTGCCCTTCGGCGGCGAGTTTCTCCGCGAGGGCGGATTTTTCGGAGCGCAGTTCGGCGAGCTCGGCGGTGAGGGAGGTGGCGCGGGCCTCGGCTTGGGCGCGGTTGGATTTCTCGTCGGAGGCGAGGGCGAGCTGCGAACGCAGGGAGGCGAGTTCCGCGCCGAGGGTGTTGAGTTGGGCGAGGGATTTTTCGGCGTCGGCGAGACGGGTCGCCTGATCGGCGGCTTCGGCGGCGAGGCGGGTATTTGCGCCTTGGGCGGCGGCGAGTTGGGCGCGGGCGGCGCCGAGTTCCGGGGTGAGCGTGTCGCGCTCGGCGGTGAGGGCCTTGAGGCGTGTAGCGAAGGCGCGGGCTTGATCGGCGGCGGATTTTTCGGTGTCCGCGAGGCGGGTCGCGAGGGTGGACCGATCGGCGGCGAGGGCGGATTGCTCCCGGGCGGCAGAGGTGGCGGCGGTGTGCTCGGCGCGGAGGGCGGTGAGCCCGGTGTTCAGGGCGGCGAGTTCGGCCGTGAGGGCGGCGACGCGGGTCTCGGCGGCGGTGCGCGCGGTTTTTCCCGTGTCGAGGGCGGCGAGAGTTTCCCGGGCGGCGGCGGCACGGAGCCCGGCTTGCTCGGCCGAGCTGCGGGCGAGTTGTTCCTTGAGGGCGGAGCGTTCATCGCCGAGGGCGGCGAGTTCACGGCGGAGCTCGGCGACCCGGTTGTTGAGGGCGGTGTGTTGGGCGGAGCCGCTTTCGTTGGCGGAGGCGAGATCGGCTTGGGCGCGGGTGAGCTGCGCCGTGAGCTCGTTTTTGGCGGTGGAGAGCGCGACTTGCTCGGCGGTGAGCGCCGTGAGGCGGGCCGCGGTTGATTTCTCGTCGATGGCGCGGGCGGCGGATGCGTTGCGAAGGGTCGCAAGTTGTTCGACGATGGAGGACTTTTCGGCGGAGACGGCGGCGAGTTCGCGTTGGCGGGTGGTCAACTCGGTAGCGGCGCTGGCTTGGGCGGAGAGTTGGGCGCGGGTGGCGGTGAGCTCGTCGCGCAGGGTGGCGGAGTCGGATTCCAGCCGGGCGAAGCGGGAGGCGAGCACGGTCTTTTCGTCGGCGAGCGCGGCGGCGCGGGCGGTGACCTCGGCGAGTTCGCCCTTGGCGGAGGCCAATGCGGCGGCGGATTGGCCGGCGGTCGCGAGTTGTTCGCGGGCGGCGGCGAGTTCGGCGGCGAGGGCCGCGAGTTTGGCGGCGAGGGCGGATTTTTCTGCGCCGAGAGCGGCGAGAGCGGTGGCGGCGTCCGACGAGTTGGATTTTTCCGCGGCGGCGAGGCGGGTGGTCAGTTCGCCTTTGTCGGCGGCCAGGGCCTCAAGCCGGGGGGTGAGCGCGGCGAGCTCGGCGGTGAGGGCGGTGACGCGGGTCTCGGCCGCGATGCCGGCGGCGGCGGCGGTCTCGAGGGCGGCGACCTGCTCGGCGGCGCGGCCAGCCTGCGCGGTGGCGGCCGTGGCGGCGGCGCGGGCTTGGGCGAGGGCGTCGCGCTGCGCGGCGGTCTCGGCGGCGAGGACGGCAAGGCGGGCGCTGAGGCTTGAGGCCTGAGAGGCGGTGAATTGAGCGGAAGAAAGTTGGCGGCGGAGGGAGGCGACCTCGCCGGCAAGCGCGGTTTTCTCGGTGGTGAGCGCGGCGAGCTGGACGGTCTGTTCGGGAGACTCGGGGGCGGTGACGGCGGCTTCGTTGGGGGCGGGAAGTTGCGGTTCGGGCTCGGCCGGGGCGCTGACGCGGCGGGGCGGCTCGACGGGTGCGGGGCGGGGCGCGGGCTTGCGGACAGGCGGACGGGCGGACAGGCGACGGAGGCCCTCCTTAAGCTCATCGGGACTGAGATCGCGGAGGAGGGTTTCGAACGCGGAGCCCTTGGAACCGGCGTCGGCGGCGAGGCTGAGCCACACGAAGGCCTCGGGGAGGTCGGCGGGAACGTCGCGGCCCTGAAGGTAGGCGAGACCGAGATTGTATTGGGCGATGGCGTTGCCGGCCTCGGCCTTTTGACGGAGCGAGGCGAGGGCAGGGGGCAGAGAGGCTTCCTC
>JBDNFZ010000505.1:0-3181 GCA_041689555.1 Opitutaceae bacterium
GAGCCGCATGCGCGCGGCGTCCCAGTAGCGGGGATTTTTGGCTAGGGCGACGACGACGTTGGGTTTCCATTCGGCGAGGGTGAAGGGACCGTTGGAAATCAAGTTGCCCGGTCGGGTCCAGAGTCCACCGCGCTGATCGCGGCCCTTAAACCGGTCGAGGCTCGGTTGGTGGAGGGGGACGATGTGCGAGTCCGCGAGAACGGAAAGAAAGTAGGGGGTGCGATGAGCGAGCGTGATGACGACGGTGCGCGGGTCGGGGGCCTTGATGCCGACGGTGGTGAAATCCTTGGAACGGCCCTCGACGAAGTCGCGGGCGCCGACGATCGGGAAGACAAAATTCACCCCCTCGCAGCCGAGCTTCGGCTCGAGGAAGCGACGCATCCCGGCGAGAAAGTCGTCGGCGGTGACGGGGTCGCCGTTGGACCAGACGGCGTCGACGCGAAGGCGGAACGTGTAGGTGAGGCCGTCGGCGGCGATCACCCAACTTTCGGCGATGCCCGGACGGATGGTGGTGCCGTCGTTCTCAACGCGGACCAGACCCTCGAAGAGGGCGCTCATGATGGTGGCAACGACGGCGGCGTTGTTGGTGTGCGGATCGAGATCGGGCGGTTCGGCGGCGTTGCCGATGTGGAGTGTTTGGGTGCGGTTGCCGGATTCGACGGCGGTCTCGCGTTTGGCGCAGCCGAAGAGGGCGAGCAGAGCGGCGCCGAGAACAAGCGGGCGGGCGGGGAAACGAAACGCGGCCGAGCGGGGAACGTCCATGCCGAGGAGGAAACAGACGAAGGCGCGGGAGGGAAACGGAAAACGGGCCGGGAAGGCGATCCGGCGAAAATCAAAGACGGAAAATAGCGGAAACCGCGAAAACCAAGTGTCACGTATTACGTGACACTTGGTTTTCACGGCAGCGAATCGATGATCCGGATAAGGTGAAGAAGGCCGGGGTCGAAGCGGGCCGAGGGAGAGAGCGTTCGGCGGGGCGCGCGTTTTTCGCTCTAAAATCCAGCTATCAGGAGATCGCGGCAAGCCGGACGGCGCGGGTTGAAGCGGGCGGGAGAGCGCGGAGTGCGGGGGTTTTTCGTTCAGAATAAAAAAAATTAAGTGTCACGTAATACGTGACACTTGATTTGCCGGGGATCGGTTCAAGCGGGCCGGAGTGCTTGGTGATGTGCGCGGGGGGCGGCGTTGAGGCGGGAGGGTGGGAGGTGGCGGCGAGGCGGGGCATGATCCGTCTCGCCGGGTAGCGGAGGTGGCGCGCGCTCGGGTTGCGACCGGAGCGCTCGCAAGCGCGCCGGCCCTACACGGAACGGGGCGGCCCACGGCCGTATGGAACCAGCTCAGGCGATGTCGCGGAGTTGGCGGCGGGCCAGCCAAGGGTCGACGCGGGTCATAAGAAAGCGGGCCCAAGCACCGCGCAGGCGGGTGAGCCAGGTGCGGGATCGCCGCCATTCGGCGAGGGACACGGCGCGGGAAAGAAGCAGATCTTTGGCGAAGGAGGCGGAGGCTTCGGCGACGAGGGGCTTGTCGGTGAGGTGGACGGTGAGCTCGTAGTTGATCGCGAAGGAACGGGCGTCGAGGTTGGCCGAACCGACAAAGACGGCGTCGTCGACGAGGGCGAGTTTCGCGTGCAGAATCTGGGGTTGATACTCCCAGATGCGAACGCCGGCGCGGAGCAGCGGACCGTAAAGCGACCGGGCGGCGCGCTGGGCGAGGGCGACGTCGGTCTTGCCGGCGAGCAGGACCTCCACCGTGCCGCCGCGGCGGGCGACGGCGGCGAGGGCGCGGCGGAGGCGGAGGCCGGGGACGAAGTAGGCGGAGACGATGCGGACGCGGCGGGCGTGGCGGAGGGAAAGGAGGAGTTGCCGGTGGAATTGATTGCGGCGCAGGTGCGGGCCGCTGAAGAGCACGGGGCCGGGGTGGCGCAGGAACGCGGGCCGGTGAAAGTGGCGTTGCAGCCAGTGGCGAACGAGGTGGCCGGCGAAGAGGGAGTCGAAGGACACGGCCAATTGGACGAGCGCCGCCGGGTGGCGGAGCTCGAGACCGAGGTCGCGCCAGCCGCGGGTGACGCCGTCGCCGTCATATTCCTCGGCGATGTTCCAGCCGCCGGTGACGGCGACGGCGTCGTCGACGAGGAACAATTTGCGGTGGTTGCGGAGGGAAAAATGCCGGAAGGTGAGCGGGTTGAAAACGTGGACTTCAGCGCCTGCGGCGGTGAGGTCGCGCCAGTAGCCGGGGGGCAGATCGGTCGAGCCGGCGCCGTCGACGAGGACACGGACCCGGACCCCGCGCCGGGCGGCGAAGGCGAGGGCGGCGCGGAAACGGCCGCCGACGGCATCGGCGGTCCAGATGTAGGTTTCACAGCGGATCGAGGTGCGGGCGGCGGCGATCAGCGCGAACAAGCGGCGGTAGACCTCCGCGCCGGTGGGCAACCACGCGGCGAGAGCGGGGTCGGGATCGGGCGAAGCGTGGGCGACGGATTTGGCCATGGGCGGTAGACCGAAGTGAAGGCGCATGGTGGCGGGGCGGCGAAAGCTAAATCAACGATGCAATAAAACGGAAATCCGCAGAAGGATGGCCGCAAAGAGGCGCAAAAATCGCAAAAACTGGAGCGGCGAGCGGAGAAACCGGTTTGTGTGAGACCGTTTTGAGAATTCGCTTCATCGGGCGGGTGCAGAACGCGCGGGATAATTCCAACGTCCCGTGAGAAACGGACTGCTAGTGCAGGATTGATTCAGGCTGGAGACGCGGTGCCCTCGCCGCGTGGCTCGAAGGAGACGCGGCGAGGGCGCCGCGTCCCCAATCAACCGGAGCTAAAGTCCAAAATACCCGGAAGGTTGGTATAATTTCCTGCAACCGTGACTCCACGATTCTTCGATTCTTTGTCGTTCGATTGCGGAGGAAAGGATGAAGGATCGCCAGGCGGGAGGCGCGCTGTCGTGGTGTTCGGGATTACGACGCTCGCCGAACTTCCCCTTTGCACGAGTTGCGGTGCGTGTTGCCACTGGGTGGTGGAGTTGCGACCGGGCGACCGGGTGCCGGAGGCGATGGTGGTCGAGCACGACGGCGTGCGTTGCATGGATCAGCGCGGCAACGGGGCGTGCGTGGCGTTGGATGCGGTGACGAAGCTGTGCTCAATCTATGAGCAGAGGCCGCAGACGTGCCGGGATTTTAACCGGGGCGAGGC